>CABUAP010000043.1 GCA_902489675.1 uncultured Azospirillum sp.
TATTTTGTGACTGACAGTCTTATTGAAGTTTCTGCAAACTGATACTTCAGCCGAGGCGGCACAGATGCCGAAACTTCAATAAGACTGTCAGTCACAAAATATCTATGTGCGGGTTTGAGCTTTTTGCGTCAGGGCTGTGGTCAGCGCTATCTCTTTGTCCGTTTGCAGCGGCGGCAAATCTTTGGCCGAAGTTTTGGCTGCGATATTGGCCAGTTCTTCCAACGAAATCGATTTGTTAGCGATGACAGATTGCCAATATTGCCGCAGCTCATCATCGTCAACCGGTTTTTCAATCCTGGCTGCAAAGGGACGTACCTGATTCAGGTCTTCGATTCTCTGCATATCTTCGGTAATTTCCGAAGTTCCGGTTAAAAAAGCAAAGCCGCATAAACTCAGCTTGGTAAATTTATTTTGGAAACGACTTAGCTTTTCTGTTTTATTTCCGGTAGCGGTATTTTGCGCGGCAGCCGAAAAGGTAGCGGCAGCCAGCAGCAAAGCAGAAGCTGTTTCTTTGGCAATTTCCGGTGGCACAATAAACGGCGCGGCAACAGCCATTCCCGCTGCAGCTGCTCCTAATCCGCTCAAGAAGCGGGAGCCGCAGACAGCCAGTTTATTCTTAGCGGAAGTTTGGGTTGGTATAGGTTCCATCTGTTGCCTTTGGTTAAAAATTTCTACAGTCCGTATAGCTGCCAGTTGACGGAGATTTTTTCCGGATGATGAACAAGAACTTCATAATGGTCAACGATTTCCGACCCCGATACTTCAACCACAATGGCTTTGTATGCGGATCTGAAATCGGAACGAATATCCGGGCTGACGTTATCAAGGATAATCTTTTGCCCGCGATTGCGAACGAGCAGGGCGTGCGCACCACCGTCATACATAATGACAGGCTTTTCTTTGTTCCCTTCCGGTTGCGGCAAAAAAATCAACAGCTTTCCGTCTTCGTCATATTTGATGATATATAGTCCGGCAATCAGAGTTTGGGTCCTGTTGATAAACTTTCAAAAAGAAACGATCATCGGCCGAATTTCGTGCTTTTTTATACGATTTTCGGCCGAGGAAGAAGCCGTTTTTAACCAGACTATCCGCCGCGTCCCCCGTAGCTGCGGGAAGGCGAGTGTCCGGCGGCATTGGATGTGCTTCCCTTTTCTTGACCTTTTTCCTGTGTCTTTTCCTTTTTGAGCTGCTCCTGAACCTTGCTGAAGTCATATTTAGGCGATCCGAGTCTGCAAATCAGTACCGGTGGCAAACCATAGTCTTTGATGTCTTCCGACACATCATAAATAGCTTTTTCTGCATTGCTCAGATAACTGGAAACGGCATCGCGTTCGGCATTGCCTTTATAAAATTCATTTTTGACCAGTTTAACATATTCTTCTTCAATATTCTTTTGGGCTGTCTGTGCTTCGGTCCTTTGCATGATTGTAAACAGTGCTTTTGCCGCTTCCGGCGACATATCCCGAACAGGGGTATTTTCACTTCCGGCAATATGTTGTTTAAATTGTCTTTTTTCTTCTTCGGACAATGTTTTGCATTTGTCGGAAACCAGATAACCAATCGTTCCGTCGTTGTCAATTCCCTCGTTATAGGCTCGATAAAGTTTGCCGACGGCTTCTGCCGCGCCAATGGCCTCGGAGGCCTTGTTGCCCGAAGTATTGTTACCTTTGACAATGTTTTCATATGCGCCGCGCAGGCCGAAGTCTTCCCACCAATCACGGAAAGGCGACATATTGTACGCGCCGATGGCACTGCGTACGCAGCGGCAGTCTACATTGTTCTTATTTTTTGAATCATTCCACTTAATGCCTTTTTGTTCCAGCTGATAGGCAAATTGCAGTGCCAGATCGCGGCGATATTTGATAACTTTAGGGTTGTTTTTGCCGTTCTTGCCTTCGGCCGCCTCAATCATCTTATCAAATTTTGTTTGTGACAGCTTTAATCCGACCGGTACGATCAACGCGCGTCCGCAGGCCGAGCGGATAGCGCCTTCATTGGCATCGCTCATGGTGCCGAATTTTACTCTGTTGATCCCGGCATCTTTATAAGCATCCATGATGCGGTCGGCATAAGTATCGCTCAAAGGTTTGCCGCCCGGTGTGGAAAAGGAAATTTCCAATCGGCCGTTTTCGTTCATTTTGACATAGAGCTTACATTCGTTACGAGTTTTTACATCTTTGGTTTTGCTGTCGATAATCCCGTCTTGCTCCATATTTTCGGGGTTTTCTTTGTCAAATGCCGTAAAAACGGTGTATCCGCCTTTGTAGGTGACGAAATAACTAAGATTGCGTCGTTTGTTTTTGTTCATCCATTTGGTCAGAGATTCGATAGCATTGTCATAAGCACCGGAGGGAGCTTTGTTACGGTCGC
This sequence comes from uncultured Azospirillum sp., assembly GCA_902489675.1. Taxonomy (GTDB): domain Bacteria; phylum Pseudomonadota; class Alphaproteobacteria; order RF32; family CAG-239; genus JAFUYI01. Next base: position 2,371 of record CABUAP010000043.1, read on the forward strand.
CGCTTTTAACCGGGATCGGTTCATTAAAAGGAAGTCCGTGGGTACCTTCGATCTCATCTTCGTTTTCTTCTGCGTCCGTGTTATCGTCAGCCGATTGACCGACCGTAAGCGTATCGGCAGCACCGGAATAAGTTACTTCGTCTTCTGCGGCATTTTTTTCTTCCTGCAGACGTTCTTTGGCCGAAGCGAAAAGTTCTTCGGTTTTGCTGTCGGCATTTTCCAGTTTCAGACTGTCCATATCCAGACTGGAGGCTAAACCGCGGTGATCCAGCCAGGCAATAATTTCTTTCAGTTGATCGGGGGTCATGCCTTTGGGATCAAAGGTAAGCTTTCCGTCATGGATTTGAAAGGACACATCGGCCGGTTTCAGCATTTCGACCGCCAAAAACAAATTGCCGTTTTGATCTTCACACATTCTGGTGCGTGTTTTTTCGCTTTGACGTTCATTTTCAGCGCCCGGATTGGAGGTGTATGTTTCACTCCTAGTTGCTTCTTTGAGCGCAAACAAGGAGGTATATAATTCCGGATTTTTGTCAAATAATTGCAAATCGTTTACGGCGTTTTTGTAGGCCATTTCTTCTTTGCGTTTGCGCAGGAAATTTTCCTTAGCCGCTCTGTCATCGCCGATATCTTCCGGGATTTCCGTTATTTGGGAAATACGACTTTCCAGCACATTGCGAACATCTTCTGCCGAATGTGTTCTTTTGTCGGCAAATTTTGCAAAATCCAATTGGAAAAACGGTTTGTTTTCAGCATTGTTTGTGGCAGTCGTAACCATAAAATCCTCCGTCAATAGAACTGTAATATAGGCATATCATAACATGATTATACAAAAAATCAAGCAATTTTTGACAAAAAACGGTGAATGTTGTCGAAAAATCAATGATATTTGCGAACGATTCCGCTCAGGATTCCCTGAACTTTTACTCTGGAAGGATGCAGCTTGCGGATTTCGTAGGCGGCATTGCAAGGTTTGAGCCATATTTCGTCTTTTTTCTTTTGCCAGACCTTGAGCGTTGCCTCGGCATCGTCAATCAGGGCTACGACGATTTGTCCGTTTTCGGCATTTTCTGCCTTGCGGATAATTGCCGTGTCGCCGTCCATGATACCGGCTTCGATCATTGATTCTCCTTCGATGGTCAAGGCATAAAATTTGCCGCGGGTGACCATATCGTAAGGAACGGTAATTTTTTCGTTTTCATCGGCAATAGCGGCAATCGGCGTGCCGGCGGCAATTTTGCCGTAAAGAGGAATTTGCACGGCGGCTTCCTGCAAAGCCTGTTTGATCTTTTTTTCTTCTTCGATGATTTCCCGCGGTTTGAAACGCGGTGTTCTCAAAACCTCAAGCGCCCGGGCTTTATGTGGCAGTTTCTTTATAAAATCGCGCTCAATCAGTTCTTCAATCAAAGCGTGGATGCCTGATTTCGACTTGATGCCCACCGCCTGTTTCATTTCCTCAAAAGAAGGGCAGCAGCCGTTTTCCTTAATCGAATTATCTATAAACATCAGCAGTTTGTATTGTTTCGGGGTCAGCATCGGTTATTTTTCCTTAAGAACGTATAAAATCATTTGTATGTTCTACTTTAGTTCTTTGCGCGCGTCAAGTAATTATTAGGTTGAAAAGTTTCCGGCTTTTGTTTATAGTGGCAAAAAACGAATAAGAACTTAATAAGAAACAGGAATTTACCAATGGCAACAGAAACAAATATCCATAGAGAATCTCGCTTGGCGAAATTGAAGACCCTGACGGAAAACGGCTACAATCCTTATCCTTATTGTTTTAAACCCAATGCTTTTGCCGCCGATTTGCAGGAAAAATACAAAGACCTGCCGGCCGGTGAAAATACCGAAGACCGGGTCACGGTTGCCGGCCGCGCCATGGCTGTGCGCAACAGCGGTATGTTCATTGATTTGAAAGACGTCAGCGGCAAAATTCAGGTTTTTTGCCATAAAAGCCACCTTGACGAAAGCGGCTTGGAATTGTTGAAATCTTTGGATGTCGGCGATTTGGTCGGTGTTTCCGGCTTTGTCCGCCGCACGCCGCGCGGAGAGCTTTCGATCGCTGCCGAAAAATTTGACATCATCGGTAAGTCGTTGCAGCCGCTGCCCGAAAAGTTTCATGGTTTGACGGATATCGAGGCCAGATACCGCCAGCGGTATGTCGATTTTATCATGAATGACGACAGCCGCGAAATCTTTAAAAAGCGTTGTCAGATTACTTCGGCTATCCGCCGTTATTTTGAAGAACACGGTTTTTTGGAAGTGGAAACGCCGATGCTGCATTCAATCATGGGCGGCGCCAATGCCAAGCCGTTTATCACCCACCACAACGCGCTGGATATGGATCTTTATCTGCGTATTGCACCGGAACTTTATTTGAAACGTTTGGTTGTCGGCGGTTTGGATCGCGTGTTTGAAATCGGCCGCAATTTCCGCAATGAAGGCGTGGATAAGAAACATAATCCGGAGTTTACCGCACTGGAAGCCTATCAAGCTTATGCCGATTATAACGATATGGCCGACCTGATCCCGAATTTGATCCGTTATGTCTGCGAGCAGGTTCTGGGCAAGCCGTCATTTACATTTAACGGTCAGGAAATTGATGTTTCCAAGCCTTTTCCGCGTAAGTCGATTGTGGATTTGGTCAAAGAATATGCCGGGATTGATTTGATGGAAGCCCAAACGGTGGAAGAAGCCCGCGAGATGGCAAAATCGATCGGAATTGATGCTTCCGAATGTTCCAATTGGGGCAAGGTTGTTCAACTGGTATTTGACGAAAGAGTTGAAGCCAATTTGATCCAGCCGATTTTGGTTATGGATATGCCGCGTGATGTTTCGCCTCTGGCTAAAACGCATCGCCGCAACCCGCGTTTGGTGGAGCATTTTGACGCTTATGCCTGCGGGATGGAACTTGGCTGCGCTTATTCCGAACTTTCCAATCCGTTGGAACAGCGCGCCCGTTTTGATGCGCAATGCGCAGAGCGGGAAGCCGGCGATGACGAAGCTCAGATGCTGGATGAAGATTTTGTTAATGCGCTGGAAAATGCGTTGCCGCCGACCGGCGGTATGGGAATGGGGATTGACCGTTTGGCCATCCTTTTGACCGGTGCGGAAACGATCCGTGATGTTATCGCTTTTCCGACCCTGCGCAACAAATAACAATGAAATTACGGACTGAAAAAACAAGATGGCAGTCGTCTGAACCGAATATGCGGTACGGACGGCTGTTGTCGTTTGTACTGCTGTTTGTTTTTATTGTTTTTTTAGGACGGACGGCAGTGGGCGAAGACAATATCTCCGAAACAAAGCCTGAAACAGCTGTCACGGCCGAAAAGCAGCAATTGCCGACGGAAGATGAATATCTGCGCAAAGCTCTGTCGCAGGACGAGGAGGGGGATGATGAGCTTTTTCAGCTGGAAAATGCCGTGGAAACAAGCGGGGAAGATGAATTGTTGCCGCCGGAAAATAATTGGGAAAATAAGGTGGCCTACATCAATGAAATCGAACTGCCATCGCAGGTGATTTACGATTTTTATGAGGAAAAATTGCCCGAAGACGTGATTGATCCGGAACCGGAGAAAAAAGCTTTACCCAAAATCCGCAGCATTAAAGTCGAAGTCAGCCGAAAACCGCTTTATGTGGAGCGGGAGCCGCTTATTGCCATTGTGATTGATGATATGGGTGTCAGCCACCGGCGTACGGCAAAAATCAGTTCGCTTGAATACCCGTTGACTTCCTCCTTTTTAACTTACGCCTCGATGTTGGAGCCGCAGATAAAAACGGCCGCCGCCGCCGGGCATGAAATTATGGCCCACCTGCCGATGGAACCTCAGGCAAGCATGAATGTATCGCCCGATGTGTTGACAGTGAAAATGAATGCGGAACAGGTTGCCGCGGGGATCAACGCCATGCTGGATAAGTTTCCCGGTATTGATGGGGTTAATAACCATATGGGCAGCCGCTTTACCGAAGATGCGGCCCGAATGGACGTGGTGATGAAAGAACTGAAAAAACGGGGGTTGTTTTTTCTCGATTCCAAAACAACGGCTCATTCCGCCGGAGAAAAAGCGGCAAAGGACAATGATGTCCGCTATGTGTCGAGAAATGTGTTTTTGGATAATGAAGATAAATTTGATTATGTAATGCGCCAGCTGCGGCAGACGGAAGCGATCGCCCGCAAAAACGGTTACGCGGTGGCCATCGGTCACCCCAAAGAGCAGACCTATAATGCGCTCAAGGTTTGGCTGCCGACACTGAAAAGCCGCAATCTGCAATTGGTTCCTTTGAGCAAAATTGTAGAAATGCTAAATTAACGGATGTTTTGTTTTTGACATTGCAGAGGAAAAGCTTAAGTATTATAATATGTTATGTGCGGCTAAAAAACGATCCTTTTTTTGCCGCACATTTATATCATTGAGAAAAAAACGCCAACATATTGACAGTTAGAATAAAAATCGCTAATTTGAGAACTAATTTTGTATAATTTGTTATGACTAAAAAAAAGGATCGTTAAATTGCGTTATACAAACGTGATGCGATTTTAAAGGGACTACTATGAAATTTGATATCATTATTCCGATGGGATGTTTCTGTGCGTCGGCACAAGCTTTGCGAAGTGTGAAAAAGAGAACCCGCTCACTGCCGTTTGATTGGATTGCTCCGTTATCGTTTGAACAGGCGGTTTGTTTTCTGTCCAACGGGTTTGACGGTTTTTTCGAAAAAGAGGATCTGCAAAAATTTGAAAAAGATACCCGCAAAAATGTCGGTTATATCAATACTCGCAATCATTTGCTGTTTATGCACGATTTTGTCAATGTTGATCGCTTTGATGAAGAGTATGTTTTTCTGAAAGAAAAATACGAACGTCGGATTCAGCGTATGTATCAAACCATAACCGATTCTAAAGATATTTTATATTTGCACATTTTTCATATCAACCAGTTGGGCAGAGAACCTTCCGAGCAAGAGCTGGTGCAAGGTATGGATCGGCTGCACCAAATGTATCCCGGCAAAAATCAACGGCTTTTGTTTATCAATTTGGCAGAAAACGAAGAAGGAAAACGCGGCTTTGAGAAAAGAAATGTCCGAGAAGATATAGATTATTACGACTGCTATCGCAATCCTGATGCCGAGTTTGATGAACATTTTCCCGATTATGTATATTTTCAGAAAAATGTTGAGGCGATTCTGAATTTGTACAAGGTTCGCAAAAACGTTAAAGATATCATGAAAAAGCTCGCATTCAAATCTCTGGATGCTCTGGCACGCTTGGTTCCAAGCCGGCGTGTGCGGGAAAAAGTCCGGATGTTTTATAAAGAATACAAATAACGAAATGCGGCCTGCCTTACGAAATGGCATTGGGAGAAAATATGCAAAAGTTTGATTTAATTGTTCCGTCCGGATCTTTCTGCGTTACCAGCTATCACTTACGGCAGGCCCGCCGACAAGGTGAAGCCTTGCCTTTTGATTGGTTGGAAAATGTTACGCCGGAATTGTTTGCCGGTTTTATGGAAAGTGGATTTCAAGATTTCTTGGAACTCAAACAATTAATACCGGACGGTGAGCGCAAAGAGGGGGAACCTCACTGCCGTTTTAAAATGCCGAACGGCATTGTGTTTGTGCATGATTTTGTTGATTGCAATCCCCAAACGGATTTTGCTTCGGTAAGGAAAAAATACGATCGCCGAATTGAGCGTTTGAATGTAAAAATAGCCAAAGCGCGCACGATTCTGTTTGTCCATTGCAGCCGAGCCGAAGCAGACGAGCATATGCTGCGGCAAATTTATCGGCGTTTGGCCGCGTTGTATCCTAAGAAGAGCATCAAGTTTTTATATGTACATCTGGTCAACGGAAAACACGGTTTTGATTATGTTTCAAAAACCGAGGGATTTGATATTGTTGATATGGAATTTGGCACCAACAGCGATCCGAAACAATTCTGGATTGGGAATGTGCCGGTTTTTAACCAAATGCTGTCATCTTATCGTCTGACGTTCCGAGCGCGTTTTGGTTTTTGGTGCAGCCGCTGGAAAAGAAAATTTTCTAAAAACTACGATAAAATGTAAAAACGGCAGTTTTGGCCGCAGTCAATAGCTGTTGCCTTGAGAGTTGTTGTTGAATGTAAAAAAACAGTAAAAAGAAAAAGCCTTGAAATAAATCAAGGCTTTTCAAATTGGTAGGGGTAGTCAGACTCGAACTGACACTCCTTGTGGGAACAAGATTTTGAGTCTAGCGCGTCTACCAGTTCCGCCATACCCCCTCAAAACAACCAACAAATAACCGATAATTTTATAAACGTCAACATTTTTTTTACTAAAATTTGTTATTTTTATTTATCAAGATCATTTTTGCGGAGGGCGTGTTTTGCAAAAGACAGAAGAAACAGCGGTTGCATACTATAAGGACGGGAATTTTTCCGCCGCGCTTCGTTCGTTTTTACAAGTTTTGGCCGGGGCGCCGAAGCGTGAGGATATTTTGGTATATATTGCCAATTGCTATGACGGGTTGGGGCAGAAAGATGATGCAGTGGCTTATTATCAAAAGGCCTTAAAAGTCAATAAAAAATCTGATATTGCCGCAGCCAATCTGGCAATTATTTTCTATGAACTGAAAAATTATGCCGAAGCCAAAGCTGCTGCCGCACGAGCTCTTAAAATCAATCCGCGGAATGTTTCGGCACTTTCTGTTTTGGGCAATTTGTGTTATCGCAAAAAAGATTATAACGGAGCGTTGAAATTTTATCAGCGCGCGATGGATGTTCAACGCGATTTTTATACGGCGGTTTTGAATGCGGCTTCCATTTATTTTGAACGCCGCGATTACAATACGGCCTATTT
>CABUAP010000044.1 GCA_902489675.1 uncultured Azospirillum sp.
CGGTGGAAGTTTATTGGAAGACTGCCGACTGGATGGTGGTTTTCATAGATATCGCCCAGTAAACAGGGGGGCTGTTAATGAAACAAAGTTAACGGTTTGACCATGCTCAAAGGCGTGGATCGGTGTCTGACGACACTTTAGCATTCAACCCCTATTAAAATGGGGGGTATGTAAGGCATCAATACAAAAAAGTCCATGCCCTGGGGCATGGACTTTGAAAATAATCCGTTTTTGGATTTTAGAGGATAATATGAGGTACGAAATGACTCATATTATCCGTAATGCGGGAAGTTGTTTCCCTGATACCGATACCGGCGGGTTCGCCGCCGATTACCCAACTGCCGATAATCGGATACCAGCCGTCATAGGCGGGTATATCGACCAGCTGTTGATAAATATGCCCTTCTTTGCCATATTCTCCGTCGGATTCTTCAATAATCGAACCATTGCGGACAAGTTGGATGTTGGCGCCTTCACGAGAAAAAATCGGCTTTTGACAATAAGCAGAAAGCTTTCCTTCCTCAAAGAAAGCCGGCAGGATATGCGGGCTGCGCGGAAACAGTTCGTGGAGAATCGGCAGCATGGCCTTGTTGGACATGAGAGATTTCCATAATGGTTCCAGCCAGCACATTTCCGTCATGCAGGCATCGGGATTTTGCTCAAACATTGTTTCCCACGGGAACAGTTTGAACATACACGAAATCGGGTTTTCGGGGGAGGCATATAACGTGCCGTTGATATGCATGATATCCTCGAGGTCGATTTCCCCGGTTACCAGTCCGGCTTCAATGGCCGTGGCAATCAGATATTTCAGCGTCATGTTGTCTTCTTCGAAATCACTGACGGATGTGAAAAAATACTGATCGCAGCGATAGGTTTTGTGGATGTCTTTCCATGAAGCGACCAGACCTTCGTGGATGCCGTTGAACTGGTCGTTTGCCGGGAACATATCCTCTTTCCACTGCCACTGGACAACAGCGGCTTCAAGCAAGGAAGTGGGGGTGTCGGCATTGAACTCCAGCATTTTCAACTGTCCGTTGACAAGCGCAAAGTCGAAACGACCGTAAAGCGACAAGTCATCTTCTTCCCAACTGCGGCGAATGAAGTTTCTCACCTTTGGCGGGATTTTGAGGAGATCGAGCCGGCGATCGTTATACAGACATTTTTCCACAGCCTGACAGTACATATCGTAGCATTCGGCGGTTGCTTTCTCAATCAACTCGACTTCGGGCATTGAAAGAGCGTAATATGCGTTTTCCAACCAGTAATTTTGATGGAAGCTGAATCCCAGATTTTCGACAATTTGTTGATAATTGTCACGGGGTTTTATCTTTTTTCTTTCCATAAATTTGTCTGTATTGGTACGTTATGCGCCGAACGAACGCGTGGTTCCCGATTTGAAAGCTTTGCCGGTTGAGCTTTTGGGGCCTGTTCCGTATTTGCTGCCGGATGAGTTGGGCTTGGACGAAGGTTTGTAAAAAGACTGGCTGATCCCTTTGGGAGCATCGATTTTCAGTCCGTTGGAGTTTGTCCAAGAGTTGTTCCCCGGATAGTAGTAATACATCGGCGGATTGCTGGCAGAATTGGAACTGACGGCCCAGCGATTGAAAGCTGCATTATAAATCCAGAAGTGACCGTGCGAATCGCGGCGTTCTTCTTTGTCTTTCGGATTTTGCGGCAACCCAGTTTGGTTTGTGCATGAACTGAGAAGCGCTAAAAGCGATATCCCGGTTGCAAGAAGGGTTTTTTTCACCTGTTTCATAATAAATTGTTTTTAATTTGACAAAAAAATTGTTTAATTCGGAGGAATATTGGCTTAATTATGGGAAAATGTCAATATTTATCTTAGTTGTGAAAGACAAATATTGACAAAAATAAGCGGGTGTTTATAATAAACTTATCTATAATTGAAGAAAATGAGGTGTGCCATGGCAGAAGAGGAAAATCAAAACCAGGGGAAGGTTGTCGAAGAACAAGTGATTCAATTGGTTCCTCCGGTTCCTTTGGATGATCAGAGTTTGAAGGTGCGGATGATTGAGGATATTGCGGCAAATAATCCGGAATATATGGCGGAAGTAGCCATCAGGCATAAACTTGATCTGCAGCAGGATCTGCCCGCTGTGATGGATAAGGTTTATGAAGAGCAGCTTAGTGTTGTTTCTGAAACCTGTATTGCTAATGCGTTGGATGAAAATACCATCGAATCTTATAATTTGCTGCAAAAGCTTTGTTATTTCAGCCAAGAAGAACTTGCCTATATGAAGGCGGTGGAGGGCGATGAGCTTTCTACAAATATTGTGTCTTATGTGGAAGAGCGCTTAAAAGGCGTTAGTGAACTGGCACCGATTTTGGCTTTTACCAAAGATGTAAATGAGGCTATTTTGTATTCGACCGCGGATTATCCTAATTTTACTTCTTATAAGGCTAATCAGTTAAAAGAAAAAATGGATGGCACCGTTTTGAAGCTGAGTGATGATGAAAAGGGGAAGCTGAATTTTATTGCCTCTAAAATGTATCGTAAACTGAGCGCTCAATCGAGTCCGCTTTCCGATAATGTACCGGGGGTTCAGGAAACGGAATGTCTGCGTAAAGCACTGCGCTTGAGTTCTGATTATAAGTTGATTGCCTATTGCCAGAATCGTCTGCCGGGTGCTTCGGATGATAAACATATTATCCGTGCATATAAAAATGCGCTGACAAAAAAACAGAGTCGGAGCGATATGTATCATATTAATGCCGAGTTGGCGAATTTGTATTTGAAACGGACTAAAAAGGTTGGTTTTATGTGTCCAAATTCCGAAAAGGGAATTGCGGCCGAAAAATCGATTAAATATTTGCTGAATGCCTATCGCTATGCCGATAAAGATGATCGGTTGCATATTTTGAAAAAAGTGGCCGATGTGCACCTGTTGACAGGAAATGTGGAAGGATGGAGCAGTATCAAAGAAGTGATTGCCATGAAATTATTAAAAGGAGAGGAACGTTGTTTTGCCTTGTCCGCGATCGGTGATAAGACCGGAGATTTGAGTTTTTATCAAAAAGCGTTGGAAGAATGTGAAAAAGCCAGAATGCAAAGTTCGTCCAAGCTTTATGTGCAGGAAGCAACTTATACTAAAATTGTGCAGAAAGCGAAAGATAGCCAAATGCGGGAAGATGCGATGCAGCAGCTGCAAACCATAAAAGATAAAAGGCAGCAGGAATACAGCCGCTTGTTGAACAAAAAACAAAAGAGTCTTTAATCGGGGGTGCGGGCAGCCGTGGTTTCGTTCTTTACCATTGTGCCAGCGCGGCAAACAGGTGTTTCAGTTCGTCGGCATCTTCCGGGCCGATGCCATGGATATAAAAAATCTCTCCCCGCGCCGGGTTAATGATGCAGAACTGTCCGCATAAGGCGGAAAAGTCTTGATCTGCCGCTGCTTCTCCTTGTTCAAGCAGCGGTATTTTTTTATTTCGGGGGAGAAATTCATATTGGTCCTGGTATGATGGTATTTGCTTTATTTTTTCCAGAGATGTCACAAAATCCGGTGGGCAGGTTTGGGGAAAATAAACGACAAATTTTTGATTTTCGTTATAATAATTTCCGTAAAGCAATGAGTTTTGTAAATATGCGTTTACAGATGGGGGCAGTGTGATTGTTTCGGCCACTGATTGCTGTCGGACGAAGGGGGGCTGCTGCGGAGATGCTGCGTAACGGTATAGCAAAGCTGCTGCACAAGCGCCGGTAATAAAAACGAGGAGGGAAATTTTATATTTCAAATTGTTCATGACAGTTCTCCGGTTAAGTTTTTATTATTGCCGGTTAAAGATTAAAGAATGATAAATTTTTGCAATCTAAAGCAAACCGCATTAACTGTTCTGAATCATATTCGCTCTGCCCAACAGCTATGCAAGCCTGACCGTTGGGGAAGAAATCTGTATCCGATGGCTTATATAAATGTATAAAATATAAAAAAAGCACTGCCGAAGCAGTGCTTTTTTGTCGAAATATCTTGATTAGAACAATACTTTTGCTCTCAAACCGAGGGTATAGCTGTAATCTACGATATCGTTGTAGTTGCCGCCCAAGTAATAGTCGCCGAAAACGCCGACAGCGATGTTTTCTTTGACAAAATAGTTGGCTTCTGCCTGAGCCCACCAAGTATTGGTATTGGTGCCGTCAAGCGTGAAGTCGTAGCGGATGCCGGCATCAACAGAGTATTTGTTGCCGGTCTTGTGGAAACCGTTGAACCAAGAATATTCCATCGGACGATCGGAATAGTCAATTCTGCTGTCTGCCGTAAAAGCGGTGTAAGGCAGCCATCCGTTGGGCAGGTTGTAACCCAATTTTACATCAGCGCTGACTTCTTTGTACCATCTTTCGTCGTTATAACGGTGGCCGTACCAGCTTTTCGGATCAAAAGTGTAGTAAGAAGCGCCGACCTGAGCCATCCAGTTGCCGTGCTGCATATTGTATTTGGCGCCGATTTTATAATCGAAGTTGTGATCGTTGTTGTATTCCTGATTGGTCAGGCCTTCGAAATCGAACTGGTTGCCAATTTCTGCAACAACAGAGAAATTATCGGTTACACCGTAAGTAATTTCTTCGGCAGCACGGAAGTCTTCTCCGGTACCTGCGTTATGTTTCAAAGTGGTGCGGTCATACTGCAGGGATGTGTTGGACAACACTTTACCTGCGCTCGGCAGATACATCGGGGAAGTGATGTCTTCAGCGTTGGCAGCACCGGCAAACATAACGGCAACTGTTGCCATAAGAATAGTTCTGTAGTTCATGTAAAGTCTCCTTAGTTATTAGAACTTTTGTGAATAAATGATATCACAAAAATACTGTATCAGATAATTTGGAGATTTCAACAATAAAAGCTTATAACCGTCATTTTCTGCATATTTTGCCGGTTATGAGGCGGCTGCCGTTTCCTGATAGGTTTGCTCTTGTTTGTTTTTCATAAAACGCAGGAGAGTCATGCGATCCACTTTTAGCTGACGGGCAATTTGCGCTTTGGGCACATTATTTTCCAGCATGGTATTGATGCGGTTTTCCAGTCCGGTTAATTTTAGCTTTTTGTTGCATCTTCCTATCGGACGACCGAGTTTTTTGCCTTCGGATTTGATGCGGTTCAAAGCTTCTTTGGTTCTTTGCGAAATCAGGTTACGTTCGATTTCGGCCGAAAGGCCAAAGGCAAAGGCTAGCACTTTGGACTGGATATCGCTGCCCAGCCGGTAATTGTCTTTGATTGTCCAGACCTGAGCTTCGGCGCTGAGGCAATAGTGGAGTATGGTCATGACCTGAAGCATATTGCGCCCCAGACGGGAGATTTCCGAGGCAATCAGAATGTCGTTTTTTGTTAATTTTTTCAACAACTTGCCTAGCTTTCTCTGTCTGAAATCAGTGGCGCCGGAAATGGTTTCTTCAAACCAGCGATTGATGGTAATGTCGTTTTTTTCGGCAAATTGCTTGATTTCAAATCGTTGATTTTCTGTCGTTTGTTTGTCGGTACTAACCCGAATGTATCCGTATATCATAATATATCCTTTTATGTTTAGCAGTTATTTCTCATTCTGAGTTATAATTATAATTCCGAAAGTGCGGCAAAATAAGGTGTATTAAATTGCGATGTTTATATAAATTGTGCGTAAGGAGGGAAAGTGGCGTAAAAACCAAAGTTTATAACCAAAAGATAACAGCAGTTGACCGGCCTTATACAACTTAAACGAATGTCAGATATCCTAATAAGTGTATGTTGGAGTATAGCATATGCTTGGCAGGTTTTCATTAGGACAAAAGTATATATTTTGTTATATGGCTCGTGCGGATTGTGAGTTTTAAAAAACATCTTTTATTTGACTTTTAGAGCCGCAGTTGGTTTATGATGAATAAGATCGGGTTGCGAGGGAGGATCCAGATGTGGGAGGAATACGGTTATGCCGGGTTATTTGCGGTCAGTTTTGGAGCGGCAACGGTTTTTCCGATCAGTTCGGAGGTGGTTTTTGTTGCTTTAATTGCTGCCGGTTTTGATCCGTGGGGATGTGTATGGGCAGCGTCAGTGGGAAATTGGTTGGGCGGAATGACAACTTACGGGTTGGGAAGAATGGGAAAAACCGATTGGTTATTGAAATACGGAAAAATTTCGGCAAAACGATTAAAAAAGATTCAGGATTTTGTGGCTGCTAAAGGAGCTGTCGTTGCTTTTTTCGGCTTTTTGCCGGCGATCGGAGATGTGATTGTTTTTATGCTGGGGTTGCTGCGGGCAAATTTTGGGATTGCCAGCCTTTCGATGTATGCCGGTAAATTGATGCGTTATTGCTTATTGTCATATGGTGTTCTGGAAGGAATTGAGTGGTTGAAGCATATATGAAAAGCACTATGCTAATTTTTTGAAAGCCGTGCTTTTTTCAAAAGCGTAAAAATGCAGCATTTCCGTACTTAAAAAAATAAAGGTTTCGGAAAAATCCTGAAACCTTTGAAAAACTGGTGCCGACAGAGAGACTCGAACTCCCGACCCACTGATTACAAATCAGTAGCTCTACCAACTGAGCTATGTCGGCATTTATCTGAAGTAGGTTTATATACTGCAGGCATTAAAAAGTCAATAAAAATTTATGATCAAATCATCAACAGGGTTCCGACGGCAATAAGGGCGCAGCCGACAAAGGTTTTTAGGGTTGCCGTTTCTCCCAAAAAGACAGCGGCAAAGAGGACTGTCAGGACAATACTGAATTTGTCTATAGCTGCCACTTGTGTCACTTGTCCGATTTGCAGGGCTTTGAAATAGCAAAGCCAGGAAGCACCGGTTGCTAAGCCCGAGGCCAACAGAAAATACCAGTTGCGTTCGCTGATAGAGGGGAGTTGTTTATATGTGCCGGAAAAAAAGACGATCCCCCAAGCCAAAATCAGGATAACGATCGTCCGTATTGCCGTGGCGAGGTTGGAATTGATCCCTTCTAGGCCGATTTTGGCCCAGATAGAAACCAAAGCGGCAAACAAGGCTGATAAAAGAGCAAAAAGAAACCACATGGCATTATCCTTTCTGTTTTACGGGCAGGGTGATTTCGAAAGTGGTGCCGGCGTGAGGCGCGCTTTGTACAGAGATTGTACCGTTATGTAATTTTACGATGGCATCGGCTAAAGACAATCCTAACCCCAGGCCTTTTTGATGGCGGGATTTCTCGGCTTGCCAGAAGCGGTCAAAAATATGGGGCAGGTCTTGTTCCTTGATCCCGATCCCATTGTCTTTGATCGTGATTTTAACGGTTGAACCCTGATGAGAAAGAGAAATTTCGATATTTTTGTTATTGGGGGTATATTTGACTGCATTGTCGAGGAAAATGTATAGCAGTTGGCGGATCATAACCTCATCGGCTTCAATTATTATATCATTTTCACAGCCAAAAATCCGGAATGTTTCGGGAGAGTGTAAAGCGGATACGGAACAGACTGCAGAAGAAATCAGTTGATTGATTGCCAGCGATGTTTTTTGCAGCGTTACTCTTTTGTTGTCATAGCGGGCAATGGTTAAAAGCCGATCTAAGGTATCGTTCATATGTTGAAGTTCGTTCTTGATATCGGTAATAATTTCCTGTTTTTTAGGATTATATTCAAGTAGTTCTATATAAGAATAGAGGATGCTGAGCGGTGTGCGGAGCTCATGTGCGGCGTCGGATACAAATTCTTTTTGTTTTTGGTAGCTTTGTTCAATATAGTGCATAGATCGTTTGGCAAAAAAATTGCTGATCATATATGCCAGCAAAATTGCCGTTAACGCGGCTGCTAAAGAAATTTTAATATAAGCGCGCGCATTTTTGCGAATGGGGGTATAGTTGGCGAGAACAAAAATTTCGGCGGTTGAGGACGGAGAGAGCTGCAAGGTTTCTTTGATGACAATAAAATACCATTTTTGTTTGTTGACTTTTATATTTTCATGATAAATTTTGCCGGCTGTGTATTCTTTGTTTGAAAGACGTTGTTCCAGTTCTTGAGCGACTTTGTCATCCCAAGGGCGTTCGGAGTGGATAATTTTTTTATTGACAAACCAATAAGTGAAATTGTGCAAAGATTGGATATCGGCATTGATTTTGTGGCTGGTTTGCTCTTCGATACCTTTGCGGATGGCTTCTCTTGCTTCCCATTCCTCTTCCGTCAGGTAGTCATACAGGCTGTCTTGCAGGAGTTTGATACCGTTATGTCGATAGGCGCTGTAACTGGCGATAAAACCAAGAAAAAGAATGCAGGCCGTAATAACGGTATATTTCAGGATCAAAGTTTGGCGTATTTTCTCAATCATTGTTCTATTTCCATCTGATAACCGATGTTTTTTATCAGTTTGATTTGTATTTGGGGAAAAATTTTCAGACTTTTGCGCAAAGTATAGATATGAGAGTCCAGACTTTCCATATTCGTTTCCATTTTATCACTCCACACTTTCTCAAAAATGGCGGTTCGGGGAAGGATATGCCCCAGATTGATAAATAACATTTCGAATAATTCAAATTCTTTTTTTCGCAGATGCAGTTCCTGTCCGGGGCCATTGACCGTGTTCAGGCTGCAGTTGATTGAAAATGCGCCGTGGCTGAATGTTTTGTCGACAAAAGGTTTGGCTTTGCGGCGGCAGACAGCGTTGAGGCGGGCAACGACTTCTTTGATTTTGAAAGGTTTGACAATAAAGTCATCGGCACCGGTATTGAGGGCGCAGACACAATCATCCAGTTCGCCTTTGGCGGTGATGAAAACGATGCCGCCCTGAAAATTGTATTTGGTGCGAAGCAGGTGGCAGATTTCGATCCCACTTAATTCGGGCAGCATCCAGTCCAGCAAAATGACGTCGTAATTATTTTCTGAGTTGCCGCACAGCATTGAAACGGCTTCCGCCCCGTCTTGAGCCCAGTCAACCGAACAGTTTTCGTATGTGAGCAATTCTTTGGTTGTTTTTCCCAGTTGGACATCGTCTTCAACAAGCAGTATCTTCATTTTGTTCCTTTCTGCAGATAGGCTATCATAGGATCGGAAAGGATTGAAAGTAAATAAAATTTTTTTTGTTTTTTTATAAAAAT
>CABUAP010000045.1 GCA_902489675.1 uncultured Azospirillum sp.
TTGTTTCCGAATTTATGCTGCAGCAAACAACGGTAAAAACCGTGCTCGACTATTTTCCCCGGTTTCTCAAACGCTTTCCGACAGTAGAAAGTTTGGCTGCCGCCGATCTGGAAGAAGTATACCGTTACTGGCAGGGATTGGGCTATTATACCCGCGCCCGTTCGTTACACGCTACCGCGCAAATCATTACCCGGGATTTGGGCGGACAATTCCCTAAAACCCATGCGGATGTGCTGAAATTAAAAGGTATCGGTACCTACACTGCCGCAAGTTTTCTCGCTCTTGCCTTCAACCTGCCGGAAACAGTCGTCGACGGCAACGTTATCCGTATTATCTGCCGACTACATCGCCTGAAAGCCCCAATTGCGGAAATAGAAAACCTTATTCGCGAAAAAGCAACCACTCTCACCGATCGGGAACATCCGGCCGACTACGCTTCGGCAATCATGGATTTAGGCGCGATGATTTGTACCCCCAAAAAACCTCAATGCTTGCTCTGCCCTTGGCAACACGCCTGTTTATCATGCGGCCTGCCGGAGCTTGAACAAATTCCCAACCGTGCCAAGCCGATAAAGAAAGAAAAAAACGGCAGCGTTTACCTGATATTTAACCCCAAAGGCGAAATCCTGATCCGCAAACGTTCGGAAAAAGGTCTGCTTTCCGGCCTTTACGAGTTTCCTTGGACGGACGAAGGTACCCTTGCTTTTGCCGATCCATATGACACCGGGCTTAAAATTTCCCATATTTTCACCCATATCCGCCTGAGTTTGAATATATACGTCCTGCACCTGTCCTCCGACATTCCGCCTGTTGACGATGGCTTTTTCACCGCCGTCGGAAAGCTTCAGGATTATCCCTTTTCTACCCTGATGAAAAAGGTTAGCGCCAAAGGCTTGCCGACCGCAACAACCGCACAAATCGCTTAGTTTCATATTGACACAAAAAAAGCGCCTCCCCCCGTTACCGGAAGAAAACGCTTTTTTTGTTTTTTGAGAATGCTACTGCTTTTCAGAAACCTTCAAAGCCAGTCTCAGCAACCTTGAGTTGGCAGTGACCAAAGCCTGTGCCTCTTCATTCAGAGCCTCTTTCGGTTCATACTTGAAGATACGTTCACACATACTCATTTCTTCTTTAGCAAAGAAATGAACAATTGCCTCGGCACAAAGATGAAAACCGGCATTATAATATACATCATATTGCCATTCATTCATCATTTTCTGCGCTGCCGGACAAAGTTCATTACCATTGCTCAGAAACATACCCCACTCTCTTTGACCATCAACAGAAGCTGTATTACGCACCATTTTCCGTTGGGCAAAATGAGTCAGAGCATCCTGGGTCAACCCGGCAATACTGCTGCGGAAAAATTTTGAGCTTTCGCTCTCATTTTCCGGACCAAACCCTTTTCCCATAGCAAACACCTGATTGATCAGACGAGCCGACAACCCATAGCGTTCAACGCAGGAAAGAAACAGATCGCCCAACTGTGCCGACAACAACATCTGCAGCATGGCTTCAGACGGTGTTTTTTGAGCAAGATACTCACTGATCAGGCGCGTTTCCCTTTTTGTGATGAGTAAATTAAACTGCTCATCGGTCAGGGTAACGCCGGCCATAATAATCTCCTCTCTGATACACCAGTTAACGATGTTCTCTGTCCAAAGAAGATTTATCGCCTTCGTAGACATTTTTTTCAGCAAGTCCACTCGTTCCTTTTTGCCGGCAAGTACCATTGATTTGAAATAACGGCACTGCAACTTGTCGGAATATTGCTCAATACCACGCGCAGCCATAAAATGCTTTTTCCACCGAAACGGCAGAAACGCAATAAACGGCGCATATAAAGCCTGCATAAAGTCCATATAGACCGGGAGATCCCAGTTATACAGAGCGTCCGCAGCCTTTTTCGGCACCAGCAGGCAGTAGGGAAGGAATATCAGCGGATTAAAGAAAATGAACGTTATTGCCAACAAGGCAATAACAATCACCACTCCTTTTGCTGTATTTTCCAACACCTTACCCAGCCAGCCCAAAACAACCCATGCTTTGTCAGTAACTACAGATTTAACACTCTCATTATTTTTCGAAATTGTTGCCATAATATAAATTTTTAATGGCGCCCAAGTCTCCGATTGGGTTAAAATTATTAAGCTTTCCGAGAGACGATGCCAAAGCATCCGAAAAACTGCCTATTTGCAGAGTTACTTCAAATTCGGCCACAATTTTATCAATCATCGCTTTGAGCAAAACTCAAAAAACAACAATCAAAAATAAACCTAATAATGAACATACACTTAAATAAACATTTAAATGTTATCACTTTGTATAATTTTTGTCAAACAAATTTGCCGATGACAAACAAAAACACCGCCTTGTTAAAGCGGGGTTTGATCTCTCGGCCAAGACTACAACCCAACCAGATTGCGGGCATAATCTGCTGCCCGAAACTCATCCAAATCGTCAATCCCTTCACCAACGCCGATATAATAAATCGGGGTCGGATTTTCACCGGCAATCGCTGCTACCACACCGCCTTTGGCCGTTCCGTCCAGCTTGGTCACTACCAGCCCCGAAACCGGCACACATTGTTTAAAAACCTCAACTTGAGAAAGCGCATTTTGCCCGGTAGTCGCATCCAGTATCAAAAGTGTTTCGTGCGGCGCATCGGGGATTAGTTTTTGTATCACCCGCACAATTTTTTTCAGTTCATCCATCAGACCGCTTTTATTTTGCAGCCGACCTGCAGTATCAATAAACACCACATCATCTCCTTTTGACACGGCTTCTTTCAGCCCGTCAAAACAAAGCCCGGCACTGTCGCAGCCATCTGCGCCGGCAAAAACCCGCACGCAGGAGCGTTCACCCCACACTTTCAGTTGCTCAACCGCCGCCGCACGGAACGTATCCGCGGCAATCAAAGACACTTGCAGCCCCTGCGCCTTCAATTTGGTCGCAAGCTTGCCGATGGTGGTGGTTTTTCCGGCGCCGTTAACCCCTGCCATTAAAATCACAAACGGCTTCTTATCTTCCGCCGTCTCAAATTTTCGCTCGCAGGGTTGCAAAAGCTTTTCCAGTTCCTCCGCCAGTTTTTCCCTGATTTCCTGCTCTGAAATTTCTTTATCTTGTCTCATTTTAGAAAATTCGCTCACCAGCTTAGCGGCCGTTTTCACCCCCATATCGGAAGCAATCAACAGCTCTTCCAGTTCCTCCAGCGTTTCCGCATCCAGTTTCTTTTTGGTAAAAATACCGCTGATGCCGCCACCGATCTTCTGCGACGACTTTTTCAACCCCAAGCCCAATTTTTCCAACCAGCTAATCATCGATATTTTCTCCTTTTTGCCGCAGAAGTTTCGCCCTTTCCCGCCGCACTTCAACCGGCTCCTGTGGCATCAGCGCCGCCGGCGTTCCCGGTCGTTCGGAATAAGGAAACACGTGCAGCCTGCCGATCCCCGCTTCTTCAACCAAACGTACGGTATTTGCAAATGCCTCCTCGCTTTCGGTCGGAAAACCGCAGATAAAATCGGCGCCGAAAGTCGCCCCCGGCCGCACCATACGGATTTTGGCACAAAGCCGGATCACATCTTCGCGACTGTGACGGCGGCGCATTCTCTTCAGAATCAGATCATCACCCGACTGCACCGACAGATGGAAATGAGGCCAAATGTTTTGATACTGACCAACCAGCGCAATAAACTCATCATCCACCGCTGCCGGATCCAACGATCCGAATTGTAACGACGGCAGCTCCGGAAACCTTTCCAAAATCTTTTTCACCAACCCGGCCAACGAAGGACGGTAAGAACAGGCATCCACACCGGTCAGACAAATTTCCTTAAATCCCTGCTCTAACAGCACACCAATCTGACGCAACACATCTTCTTCGGGCACCGAACGGTTGTTGCCGCGGGCAAACGGCACAATACAATAGGTACAACGATGATCACAGCCCTGTTGAATCTGTACGAAAGCCCGCTGCCGTCCCTCAAAACCGGTAATAACAAAATCATCATATTGGTCATAACTGAAAATATCGCCGACAACCGTTTTTTCAACGATATCGCCTTGAATATATTTTTCCAGTTCCGCTTTTTCACGATTGCCAAGCACCAGATCCACCTCCGGCATCCGGGCAAAAGACTTCGGATTGATCTGCGCGGCACAGCCGGTCACCACAATTTTGGCATCCGGATTTTCCCGCCGCAGCCGACGCACCGTTTGCCGACATTGACGTTCGGCCTCCCGGGTCACCGCGCAGGTATTAACAATCACCAACCGGTCTATCCCGGCAAACTTTTCCTTTAGGATTTCAGACTCATAGCTGTTGATCCGGCAGCCGAGTGTCACAACTTCAACCATTTTGTTTTTTCCTCAGACATTTGCTTGGAATATAAGAAAAAAAACACCGCTTGGCAAGAGCAAAAAAAAGGAACCGGCAGGCAAAACCGACCGGATCCAGAACACAAAAAGACACCACCGCCCTATCGACGGAAACGTGCCGCCGTTTTAAGGCATTTTACGGCTTTCTATATCTTTGAAATACTGCACGCTGTCCGATTTAAGCTCACTCACCGCCGCCTCATCGCAGACAATGATCCCGTAACGGTGCATCTGCAGCATACTGACCGGCCACATATGGTTCACACCGCACTCAATCGCATGATGCAGCGCCCGTGCCTTTTTGGCGCCGTTTGCCAAAATCATCACTTCTTCCGCATCCATAATTGTTCCCACCCCAACGGTTAAAGCCATCGTCGGTACCTGACTTTCATCATTGTCAAAAAAGCGGGAATTGGCCTTGATCGTATCGCGGGTCAGCGTCTTCACACGCGTGCGGGAAGCAAGCGACGACGCCGGTTCATTAAAAGCAATATGCCCGTCTTCGCCAACCCCGCCGATAAACAAATGGATTTTGCCGTATTTACGAATTTTCTCTTCATATTCGGCACATTCTTTGCCAAAATCGCGAGTCATCCCGTTCAGCAAATTGATGTTTTCGGGGCGAATGTCAATATATTTGAAAAAGTTTTCTTCCATAAAATAATGATAACTCTGCGGATGCGCCGGCGGCAGACCGATATATTCATCCATATTAAAAGTTACCACATTTTTAAAGGAAAGCTTGCCGGCTTCGACCATCTCTATCAATAAGCGATACATCCCGAGCGGTGTTGATCCGGTCGGCAGCCCGAGCACAAAAGGCTTTTCCTTGGTCGGACGAAAGGCCTTGATTTTATAGGCAACATAGTTGGCAGCCCACAAAGAACAGTCGTCATAATCTTTTTTAATAATCACTCTCATGCTTTTTTCTCCCGTACAAATTTACCGCCGATCATAGTATCGATCAAGTTAAAGTTTTTATCCATAATATTTAAATCCGCCTCATATCCGGGAATAATCATCCCCTGGCCGTTTTGTTTCATAATCTGCGCCGGATTGACCGCCGCCATCCGCACGGCATTTTCCGCCGTTACGCCATATTTGATCAAATTGCAAAAACCGTCAAGCATGGTAATACCCGACCCGATAATCACATCATCGGCTTTGCGCTTAAAACAGCGGTCAAAATAAAAATCGGCATCCGCCGGCGGCGTTGCCCGGGCATATTTCAATGCATCGGTAATCAGCACCAATTTATCAATCGGTTTGCTTTGCATCAAAAGTTTAATCAGATTGGGATTGGTGTGCACGCCGTCACCGATAAACTCACAGGAAATTTCTCGCTGGATCAACCCGGCGCCGACCACGCCCGGTTCTCGGTGGTGCAGCGGACGCATGGCATTAAACATATGGGTCAAGTGCATAATATTGACCTGCATTCCCTCAATCATCTGCTCATAAGTCGCATTCGTATGCCCGGCCTGCAGGATAATTCCCCGCTCAATACAATAAAGCGCCAGCTCCCGCATATTTTTCAATTCCGGCGCCACTGTCATATTGATAATTTTGCCGTTTGCCGCTTTATAAATACGCTCCATCAATGCCAAATTGACAGGAGAAATTCCTTCCGCCAGCTGACCGCCGATCCGCTCCGGCGACAAAAAAGGCCCTTCAAGATGGATACCTAAAATCCGGGCACCTTTTTCTTTGCCCATGGCCTTGATGACGGCCTTAATTTTTTTCATCAGCTCAGCTTCCGGCGTAGCACTGATGGTCGGGATAAAAGCGCTTACCCCATATCCGGCCAAAAACTCGGACAATCCGAGGATCGACTTGACTGTTGCGTCATCGGTGCTAAAACCGCCGCTGCCGTGAATATGGGTATCGATAAAACCCGGGACAATATTTGCCCCAAGCATATCAATCACCCTCACTTTGGGAGAAAATTTTTTCTGCTGAAATCTTTTTTCGTTATAAACATCGGCAATCTTGCCGCCTTTGATATAAACCGCACAATTTGCCATCACCGAAAAACCGGTGTATACAGTTGCGTTATGCAGACATACGGCGCCTTCCATACCCTGAATACTCCATAATCCTTATGGTTGGCATTATGCCGCGCAAAAGAACTTTTGTAAAGCTTTAAAGCAACTGCCGACATCTTTTCCTGCTTCTTCATTTTCTTCTGCCCGCAAAGCGCGAACCTTCACAACTTGCAGCATGGGAAGACTGCTGAAAAACAGCAAAATTCATTGTCCAAACCTGTATCAGCAGCCGCTCTCTACTCAAATCGGCCTTTGCTATAGCCCACATATTCATCACGAGACATCACGGGGTCACCAAAATCTTCCGCACACCTTTCAACCATGTGCACCGCTTCAATTTCTTCCCCTTCATTATAAACCGTCAAGGTATAATAATAATACTCCTTTCCTTTATATGTCTCTATCTTACTATAAACCGTGTCATCACATTCATAAGTAATCCGGTCTTCCTCATTTTCAATCAATGCGCACTCTAATTCTTCAAAAAGTCCACCCTCTTCATATTCGGCTATTTTATTCGGATAAAGCCGTCTATCAGCAGTGTACTTTTCATTACCTTGCCAGTAGTATTGGCCAAATCGCGGATTCTTAAATTCCTTATCCGGAACTTTCGGCGCATAGCGCCACCGGCGATGCAACGGCGGCGGAACCGTCGTGTCGCCGCACTCTGTCGCTTCCGTCTGCAGATACATATCCAAAATGCCGCCGCCGTTCAGAAACTCTTTTTTCTTAAATCGTTCATAATATTTCAGATCTTTTGTCAGTTCTTCCCGAAGATAAGCGCGGCATTTGCCATCCGCGCCTTTGCCCACCGAATAAACGTCTATCCGATAACTCCGACCTCTGTGCAGATTTTTGCATTCATAAACAACATGCGCCCCTTCATCTTTGCTTAAAACGCACGTCCATTCCGACCGATGATAAAGCGGATCCGTATTGCGGATACCGAATTCGTCCATCTCATAACATCCACGGTATCGGTTCGAGCTGCACAAGCGATTACTAAAAAACTCATTCTTTAAACGACCCGCCGCGGCTTCCCCGCTCAGCATCAACAATAAAAGTGCCGGAAAATACAGATATTTTTTATTCATCTCTCAAAACTTTCTCTGGATGTTTTTAAATATCATATATTTTGCCGACACTTATTGTCAAGCGATTACTCTTCCCTCAACCAATATACATCCTGCGGCAGATACGGCATATCAACACCATATTTCATTTTCTGCAGCAAATTTTGTTGACGTTGCTTTTCTTTCAAAAAACGCTCAAACATCAACAGGTGATCCCGTGTCCAATTGTTTCGATCTGCCTGAATATTTCTCCGAGAGCTTTCTGCCGCAGCATCCGCATATCTCCCTTCTTCAATTGCCCGCCGAAAATTAACATAATCGCGAAATTTAGTCGCACCAAGGTTATAAGTCATATCAACAATCGGCTTTTGTAAAAACGGATGCAGATTGTCAAACTCCGGGATCTCTTTTCGCGCATCATCCACCGCAACTTGATAATCGATATTATACAAACGATCCGCTTCTTCCGGGCTGATTCGAAGATCGCTTTCTGTTTCAAATGCTCCTGCCCGCAAATTTTGCCCGGCTAAAGGATCAATATTTATTCTCATCTCCCGGTCAGCATCTTCATCACTCACCCCATTGTTCCAACGAACTGTTTTACGTTTTCTCGGGCTTTGAATATTCGTTCCCCAACCGATCGTCCGGTTATTGGTAGAATCCAAATACGGATAAGGACGCATTTCTTCCCATTCTTTACTTCCTTTTTGCAAATTTTGGTATCTGGTATTATCACCATCAGCCATTTTTAACATTTCACGGTCATATAAATCATCCTCATCCAACATTTCATGTTTCCGATTTGCCGACAAAGGAAAAGCTTGAAATTTGTCGGTCATCGGCCAATTAACATCCTGTGAATAACGCGGATATAATCCCAAACTGTTAACCCGTACCGGCTTTTTGTTCATCCCCCTCTCGTTTTCCTGTACCGAATTAGTTTCCCGATTTTGTTCAACCAATCCTTCGGCATAAGCAGGATCAATTTCTCCTCTTCTGGCTAAATCACTAACCCATTCTGCCGCCATTCTGCGGCTCCAATTTTTTCTGACATTAAATTTTCCTTTCATTAATTGTCTTTGTTTTAACAGTTACATATTTTATATACAATAAACGTAATAAGCAATCAATACAAAATATGTAATATAATCACAATAAAAAAGGCGGCCTTTTGCCAGGCAGCCTTTTTTTAAACGTCAAAATATTCCTCAATCGTCAAAACTTCTTCCACTCACGACGGATTTTGCCTCATTTCTCGTCGACCACCATCGGCAACAGCGGCGAAAGCATAACCAGCACCATAATGACAATCGGAACAATAAAGCCCCAGATTCCTGTGTTCACAAACAAACTGACCACCGCCATAATAACATACAACACCGCCAAAAACATCAGAACGAAAACACCGCGTTTATACCAGAGTTTGCAAACGGGGGAAGCTTTTTTGTAAAAATGCAGAAGCACGTCGACAAGTACAAAAAACATCAACGCACACCCGAGATAGGTAAACATCATAATAAAATTC
>CABUAP010000046.1 GCA_902489675.1 uncultured Azospirillum sp.
TATTGTCCGCGAACTGGAAGCGGGACGGATTAAACTCAATGATGCCGTCAGTGCTTATGAACAAGCTATAAAATTGAAAAATTTTTGTGAAAAAAAACTTCAGGAAGCCAAAATGAAAATCGAAAAGATCGAAATTGCACCCGATGGCACTCCGTCGCTCACCCCTTTGGATAAAAACGATGACTGAAAATAACATTAAGGATGTCCTAAAACAATATGCCACTCGCTTCAACCAGCAGATCGACCGTTTTTTTCCTTTCCCCGAAGGTGATGAAAAACGCGTCACAGAGGCGATGCACTACTCTCTCACCCGCGGCGGAAAACGCTTGCGTCCGTTTCTGACTTATGAAACGGCGGGGCTTTTTAATGTTGGCTTTGATGCCTCTTTAAATGTCGCCATGGCTTTGGAAATGCTGCATACCTATTCGCTTATCCACGATGATCTGCCGGCAATGGATGACGATGATCTGCGGCGGGGTTTTCCGACCTGCCACAAACAATTTGACGAAGCAACGGCCATCATCGCCGGCGACGGCCTGCTGACCTATGCTTTTGAAATATTGAGCCGCCCCAACACCGCTCCCGATCCTGCGATTCGCTGCTATCTGATCGAAATGCTGGCCAACGCCGCCGGTGCTTTCAACGGTATGGTTGCCGGACAAATGCTTGACTTGATCGGCTCGGCCTATCAAACCAGCCGCGATGATAAAGAAGACTTGATCCGCCATATAGAAGAAATGAAAACCGGACGGCTGCTGCGCTATGCGGTAGAAGCCGGCGCAGTCTTGGGCGGTGCAGACGAAGAACAGCTGAAAACACTCATCAGCTACTCGCGCCGGATCGGCATTGCCTTCCAAATTGCCGACGATATTCTGGATATTACCGGTGATGAACGAACAATGGGAAAAACCCTGCACAAAGACGAAAAACAAAATAAAATTACCTTCGTCAGCCTTTACGGTCTGGAAAATGCTCGTAAGATTGCGGTTGAACTAACGGAGGCCGCTCGCGAAGATGTCACCGTGTTCGGCAGCCGCGCTCATAACCTGCAAAATCTGGCCTCATATATTATCGAACGCCAACACTAGAGGAGAAATTAACATGAAAAAGCTGCTGCTTGCCGTTTTCTTTTCCGTTTTTGCTTTTAGCGCTTCCGCACAGGTGGAATTTGAGCAAATCAAAAGCCGCACTCAGGAAAAACTTCATGTCACCGGCTTTTTCGATTATTATCCGTTCGGCGCCTATGTAGACAACGTCTATCGAGGCGTCTTCAAACCGTTTATCGAATATTTTGCCGACCACGGCCAATATGTGCTGGACTATCTGCCGGTCAGCATGAGTTACGAAGACACCATCCGCGAAGCCGGCAAAGGCGAAGCCGACGTGATCCTCGGAATGTACGCCGAAACCAGCCTTTACGCCGATCTCAAATTTATCTACCCCGCGGCTATCGACAATCCCATCCATCTGGTGATGCTGCCAAGCAAAATGGGAACTGTCCGCTCGGTTCAAGATTTAAAAAACCTCAAAGGCGCTATCCACTCCAAAGAACGTTTCAGCGATTACATTAACGACAAGCTGCAAGCCTTTCAAATTGAATATGTTGACAATTCCTACGATCTTTACGGCAAACTGATCCGCGGTGAAATAGATTATATTTTTACCAGTGTCTATTTCGGCACTATAGAAACGGCCAAACTCGGGATTCGCCATCAGGTCGCTTTCTCCAAACAAAGTATCTGGACCATGCCGGTATTTATCGGCATTTCAAAAGCTTCCGTCCATAGGGAATATCTCTCGCACACCTTAAGCAAGATGCTGGAAAAACCGGAAATAAAAGCCAGAATACAATCGGATATGGACGATATCGTCAACGGCTTCATAAGTGAGTACGACGGTACGGTGCCGCCGTCATTTCTGCCCGGAGAAACTTCGCCGTTTGAAGCAGGTAACGAACAAGAGTAAACAAAGACGTCATTTTGCCTTTCCCGGCAGGTAGCTCTTGACCTCAACGAAACAAATTGCTAAATTAGAGCAGAAAACAAGATAAATCGCAATGGGGGTAGTCAACTTATGGTTCTTCTGATACATCATCCGGTATCTGCCGTATCGCGTAAAATCCGCCTGTTGATGGCAGAAAAGCGCATTTTATTCGTATTAAGAGAAGAAGAACCGTGGAACCTGTCACCCGAAATATACAAACTAAACGTTGCCGGCGAACTGCCCGTCTTTGTTTTTGACGGCAATGTAATTGCCGGAAATTATGCCATTACCGAATTTTTGGAAGAAGTAAACCCCGAAGTGCGGCTGATCTGCGGCGATGCCCGCCAAAAGGCCGAAATCCGGCGCCTGACCGAATGGTTTGACCTGAAGTTTAACCGCGAAGTCGGACGCAGTCTGATCACGGAAAAAATTTACAAACGTTTTGGCAAAGGACTGGCTCCCGATTCCAAAGTGCTGAAAACAGCCTTGAACAATCTCAATTTTCATATGGAATATATTGACTGGCTGTGCGAATCCCGCAACTATTTGGCCGGCAGCAGTTTTTCTCTGGCCGATATCGCCGCCGCCGCTCAGCTCTCGGTCATCGATTATTTGGGTGACGTACCTTGGGAAGGTTATAAAAATGCCAAATTATGGTATTCCAAAATAAAATCCCGCCCGAGTTTCAAAGATATTTTAAAAGACAACATCAAGGGAATTCTTCCCTCCAAACATTATGCCAACCTGGATTTTTAGTCATGAAAAAAATTTTGCTTTCTTTTGCTGCCTTTACCCTGCTCTCCGCCTGCGCTTCCGGCGACGGAGCCGTCATCTACCATTGGGAACGCTACAATACCGGGATTGAAAAATTCGCCCGTGATCACAACTATTGTATGCGCGAGGCAGAATCTTTCAGTATGCTGCCCCGGATGCAGACTTTGTGGCACTCCATGTTCTATACCGAAGAAAAGAAACTAGACATCCGCGCCGACTGGGATTCGGACAAAGGCATTTGGGCAACCTACATCCCCTACCCCGGCGCTCAACCGCTAATCGTCAATTATCTGCGTGACGATGCCGATGTCGACCCCGGCGACTACAGCAAATGTATGAAGAAAAAAGGTTATACAATCCGCGCCTATGAAATACCGGAAATTACCAACATCCGGATGCACGGGCATCCCTCCTACTGATCGCTCAATATCCGCCGCCGACAGCCTTATAAAAACCGATAATATTATGGTAAATACTGCCGCCGGAAGCTGCCAGATTGTTCTGAGCCTCTAAAAGATTTTGCTCGGTTACCAACATATCGCTGAATTCGATCAAGCCTTCTTTATATTTGTCCCGCATGGAAGAAAGCACTTGTTTCATATTGCGCACCGACTTGTTCAGCGCCTGATAGCGTTCGTATTCTTTACGCACGGAAACCGTTGCATTTTTCACTTCTTCAACCGCGCCAAGCAGTGTATTTTGGTATAAATAAACATATTCTTCTTTAATTTCCTCATTTAATTTCACCTGATTAATCAATTGTCCGAAATTAAATAACGGCATCGAAACGGCGGGCGCAAATCCGTAAGCCGCGGCAGAAGAAGAGCCAAGACCGGAAAAATGCTTGGCCTGCCAGCCGAGTACGCCGCTGATACTCACATTCGGAAACAAATCCGCTACCGCTTGCCCGATCGCTGCGTTTTTGGCGATCAGGGCATTTTCCGCCATCCGCACATCCGGACGACTGCGCACGCTGCTGACCGGATAATTATACAGATTATCGACATGAAAGAAAAAAGAACGACCGATCAGATTGTTTTTGTCTTTTTCAAGTTCGGGAAGACTTCCCGGCAGTTCACCGAGCAAAACGGCAAGCGCGTTTTTATAACTTTCTTCCTGCTGCTCCAGCGCCGGCAGCAGCGCTTTGGTGGTCTGCACCGCAAATTCCGCCTGATTGAGAGCGGCATCATCGGCCAACCCGTTATCATATTTTTCTTTTACCGTCTGATAAATATCCTGCTGCAAACGCAGATTTTCTTTTGTAATCCGCAACTGTTCCTGAGCAGTTCTAAGGCCGATGTAATCATTGGCCACTTCCGCCGTCATCGAAAGCATAACATTAACCAGATTATCGGCCGCCGCACGCATCAACGCCCGCGATTCCTCATTTAAACGACGCCCGCCGCCCCAAATATCAATTTCCCAAGAGGCGTCCAATCCGACTTTGTAGTAATCTTCTACCGTCCGCGGCAGTTTTTTGCCGTTGGCAAGATAATTATAATCATACCCGCCGGCAGCATTTAACCGCGGCAAAAATTCCGCTTCGTTGATCATGAGGGTATAGCGCGCCTGTTTCAGTTTTTGAACGGCAATCTGCACATTGGGACTGCCGGCCAGCGCCCGCTCGACCAAACTGTTCAGAGTCCGATCCTCAAACTGCCGATACCAAAGTACCGAAACAGGCAGCGAATTTCCCTGTTCGGCCGACAGGGCTTTGGAAAGCTGAGCATCATCAAAAAATACCGGCCGTTCATAATCGGGACCGACCGTGCAGGAAGCCGCGGCCAGCAGCGAAACCAACACCCAATTTTTGCCGCTCATTTTTTTCCTCCTTTTTTACCGCTGTTTCCTTTTTGCACCGCTGCCTGCCCATTGCCTGAGCGTTCTTTAATTTCCTCAAACAAAGCAAAATAAGCGGGGATAAAGATAATTCCGATCACCGTTGCCGCAATCATGCCGTAAAATACCGAAGTACCGATCGCAATCTGGCTCGAAGCGCCGGCGCCTTTAGCCACAATCATCGGAAATACGCCGAGAATAAAAGTCAGTGCCGTCATCAATACCGCGCGGAAACGTTCCGACGCCCCTTTGACCGCCGCATCAAGAATAGTATCTCCTTTCTCGCGATAATCTTTGGTAAACTCAACAATCAAAATGGCATTTTTAGCAGCCAACCCAATCAGCATCACCAGCCCCAGCTGGGCATAAATACTCAGCGGCTGCCCCATCAGATGCAAACCGACCAACGCGCCGAGAATAGCAAAGATAGTCGAAAACATAACCGAAAAAGCCAACATCCAACTTTCATACAATGCCACCAAAAACAAATAACAGAAAATCATCGCCAGCATAATCAGGAATATAACCAGCCCGGCGGCTTCCACCTCCTGCAGGCTGAGCCCGGTCCAGGCAATCTTGTAATCAGCCGGATCAAGAACCTCCGCAGCCGTTTTCTCCACCGCTTCAATTGCCGTACCGGTACTGACACCTTCGGCAGCCGAAGCCGTAATCGAAGCATCCGTGTATTGGTTGTAGCGATTGATGATTTTGGGCAGCATCACAATTCTGACATCGGCAAAGCTGCCGATTTTGATCATTTTACCGGTGTTCGAACGCACATACATATTTTTCACGTCATCAACTTTGCCGCGATAATTATAGTCGGCCTGAATAATCACTTTATTGACCTGACCGGTCAGAGTAATATTGTTCACATAACGCGAACCGAGATTATTTTGCAATGCCGCAAACAACCCGGATACCGGAATTTGATAAGATTCCAGCTTAGTACGATCAATATCAAGATAAACGTGCGGCGTATCGGCGGTATAAACACTAAATGCATAGGCAAGCGCCGGATCTTGATTCAGCTTATAAAGAAATTGCTGCAACTTTTCGAACATCTCATTAGAACTGAGGCTCTGATCAATTGCCAAAAATTCCAACGACAAACCGCTGCTGTTGCCGATACCGGGAATTGCCGGCGGCGCGAAATAGTTAATGCTGACGTTTTTCATGTCCGCGGTCGCTTTTGTCAGCTCCGCGGTGATTGCATCAATCGACAATCCGGGCGTCGTTCGCTTTGCCCAAGGTTCCAGCCCGATCACCCCCATCGCCACGTTCTCCCCGGCGCCGCCCAAAAGGCTGAATCCGGCCACACTGATAAAATAACGCACGCCGTCGATTTTCATGGCTTTATCCGCCACTTCCGACAATACCTCTCCTGTCTGATTGATGCTCGCGGTGTTGGAAAGTTGCAGATTGGCAAAGATAATCCCCTGATCTTCATCCGGCAAAAACGATGTCGGCGTCAGCTTAAACCCGGCTGCAAGCAGCAGAATGGTTCCAACCGTAACTGCCACCGTTACTAACAGTTTAGAGGAAAAAAAGCTGACCGCACCGAGATATTTTTCCTTTATACCGTCAATTATATCATCAAACCATTTAAAAAAGCCGCGCGGCTTTTCCTCCTCATCCCCTTTTAAGAAAATGGCACACAACGACGGACTGAGAGTCAATGCATTAAACGCAGAAAATATGATCGCGGTTGCAATCGTCACCGCAAACTGTTGATAAATCTTACCCGTAATTCCGGCCATCAACCCCACCGGCACAAAAATCGACAACAACACGAAAGTGGTGGCAACAATTGCGCTGCCGATCTGCTGCATCGCCTTGACCGACGCCTCGTGAGAATCCATTTTCTCATAAACCATCAGATACTGTACCCGCTCAACCACAATGATGGCATCATCCACCACCAGCCCGATCGCCAGTATCATGGCAAACAAAGTCAGGATATTGATATCAAACCCCAACAGATAAATCACCCCGAAAGTGGCAATCAGCGACACCGGAATGGTAATCAGCGGAATCAACGTCGTTTTGGCTTTTTGCAAAAAGATATAAGTAACGAGAACCACCAACGCAAAAGTAATCACCAGCGTTTCAATAATACCGGCAATGGAAGAACGCACATAAAGAGTTGAATCATAAGCAATTTTCAACTCCATATCATTGTCAAAAGAAGTCTGCAAATTGGCAATCTCTTTGGCAACGCTGTTCATAATGTTGAGCGAATTGGAACCGGGCGTCTGGCTGAGCGACATAATCACCGCCGGCGCGTTGTCAAATTTGGCGTTCATGGTATAAGTATCGGCGCCAAGTTCAATTCTGGCCACATCTTTCAACCGGACAATACCGCCGTTTTCCGAAGTAGCCACCACAATATTGTCAAAGTCTTCCACCGTATTAAGCAGCCCTTTAGCCGTCAACGACAGAACCTGATTGGTTCCCTGCGGACTGGGAGCAGTACCGATGCCGCCGATTGAAGCCTGCACGTTTTGGCTCTCGATAATCTGTACAATATCGGAGCTGTTCAGCCCAAGCGACGAAAGTTTTTCCGGTTTGAGCCAAATGCGCATACTGTACTGCGGTCCAAAAATCTGCACGTCGCCGATACCGTCCACGCGTGACAACGGATTTTTCAAGTTCGCATAAGCATAGTTGCTCAAATACAAATCATCATAGGTATTTTGCGGCGATCTCAACACCAGCAGCGCCAGCATATTGGACATCTGCGTATTAACCGTCAACCCCTGCCGCTGCACAATATCCGGCAGCTGCGCCATTACCTGATTTAACCGGTTTTGAACCTTAACCTGTGCAATATCGGGATCGGTGCCGATATTAAAAGTTACGGTCAGCTTGTAACTGCCGTCATCATTGGAGCTCGATGTCATATAGAGCATATTTTCAACGCCGTTGATCTGATTTTCGATCGGCACTGCCACCGTATCAACCACCACCTGAGCACTGGCGCCGGGATAGCTGGTGCTGACCACAATCTGCGGCGGCGTAATTTCTGGATATTGGGATACCGGCAAAACCGCAATCGCCAACAACCCAAGCAAAATCATAATAATCGAGATCACGCCGGCAAACCGCGGCCGGTCAATAAAATACTCAGAAAACATCAGTGTTTCTCCCCGGCGGAGGCAGCCCCTTCCATGACAATTTTAAACTTGCGCCCGTCATCTCCCGCGCCCATTTTATCGAGAACAATCAAATCTCCGGGCTTGAAATTATTTTTCAAAATATAATTGTTGTTGCCATATTCACTCAGAACATCGACGGCGGTTTTTCGGACTTCACCGTTTTCGGCAACATAAATATAGCTGCCGTCCGGTTCGATATAAACCAGATCCTTGCGCACGACCATCCCGCGATACTTCTTCTCAACCAGCACATCAACATAAGCGCCGGCCACCAGCAATTTGTCGGGATTGGCAAAATCAGCATAAATCGCAATCGAATTGGTACTCTTGTCAATTCGGTTATCTGCGTAACGGAAAATCCCCGACTGCCCGTAAATTTTGCCGTCCGCCAGCTTCAGCCGGATATTTTCTCCCGCAAACATTTTTTCGCGGCCGGCCTCATCCAGATAGTCCTTATCGGTAATCGAAAAAACAACCCGGATCGGATTATATTGTATCACCGTCAGCAACACCGTTTCAGGCGATACATAATCCCCTTTGGAAAGAGGCACATCACCGACCATTCCGTCAATTGTCGCCTTAATCACCGTATAATCATAATTTACCTGCGCTTCGGCTTCAGCCGCTTTGGCCTGTTCCAGCGCAGCCTTGGCCGACAAAAAAGCCGCCTTGGCATTATCCAGTTCCGTCTTGGAAATCGCCCGCTGCCCCGCTTTTTGCATCCGTTGATAATAAACATCGCTGTTATCAAAAGTGGCTTGCGCGCGAGCAACGTTGGCTTTGGCTGCATCAAGCTGCGCTTTGTATTCCGCCTGATCAATAATCACCATAACATCGCCGGCCTTAACCTCCGCGCCGCCTTGCACCCGGATATCGTTAATAAAACCGTTGATGTAAGGGCGTACGCTCACATCGTGAACCGGGGTTACATAACCGATATAATCTTTCACAACCTCTGCTTCGCTCTCAATCAGCGGTGCGGCGGCAAGCGTACGTTCGATTGTTTCCTCCTGTTTTTCAGGCGCTTTTTTATAATGCTGCCAGCCCCAATAGCCGACAATGATCAAAACCGCAAAAAGCAAAACCGAAAACCAGCTTGTGTCTTTCTTTTTGTCTTCATTGCTCATGGGGAATTTCCTTTTTTGCCGTTAAACGATAAACTGAAAATTTAAATAATGAGGACAAATTCTAATTCAAGGCATTTCTAATTAATTTTCCGGCA
>CABUAP010000047.1 GCA_902489675.1 uncultured Azospirillum sp.
TAACCAAGGGATTGACCGCATATATAGACTTTAAGCCCAACGGCAAAACCTCCGAACTGCGGGCGACGGTCATCAAAAAAGGCAAAAATATTTCTGAAGTTTGGAGTTATCAATGGCTGCCATAAAAATACTGGGCAAAGAAGACATTATTGCCGCCTATCTCCGCAGTTTGGGATTTGGCGGACAGGATTTGCCGAAAATTGTTAAAGCCGTGGCCGAATTGCTCGATTTTCAATCGGCCGATGGAGATGAACTGATTGACAAGATTGATGCCGTTTTGCTTAAAATCGCCCGCAAAAGCTTTCCCGACAGCCCTTTGGAAGATGAGCAGCTGCTGGCGGAATTTAAGTTGTGCTTTCTTCTTTGCAACGGCGCTGCGCAATGTACGGTGCAAAGTATTAGGAAACTGCGGCTGCCGACCGAGTTAACCCAAACTTTGCGCAATTGTTATATCGTTAACGCTCCCGCATACCACTATGCGGAAATGAAACCGCAGCAAATAGAAAGCTTCGGCTAGCGGAAAAGGAAGAAAAAATGACGCCTCATTTCGTTTCTATCAGCCCGCGGAGAATCCGCCGCCGGCGTGTTAAAGTTTTCGGACTGATGTTTATCAGCACTCTTCTGGCAACATTGAAATGGATTACGGTTATCCCCAGCGACACATCGCTTGTCACCCGTTTTCTCATGATCGGATTATTTATTCTGACTTTCGCCTGGATTGCGCTTTTTTTCTGGTCCAGTATTTTCGGTTTTTTTGAACTGCTCGGCAAAAAAAACGTTCCAGGCGTTTTCTGGCCCGGCAGCCAAACCCCGCTTTCGACCAAAACCGCAATTTTGATGCCGGTTTATAACGAATCACCGGTCAGTGTTTTCGCCAATCTGCTGGCGATGGCCAAAGATCTTGCCAAAACAGGACAAGCCGGCGCCTATGATATTTTTGTTTTAAGCGATACCACTAATCCTAAAGTATGGGTAGCGGAAGAACGCATCTGGCTTGAAGCAAAAAAACAAATGCCGCCGCAAATCAATCTTTATTATCGCCGGCGCCCGATCAACAGCGCCCGCAAAAGCGGCAATATCGAAGACTTTTGCAACAAATGGGGAACTCTTTATGATTTTATGATTGTGCTTGATGCCGACAGCTTATTGGCCGGCGAAACCATGGTCAGGATGTCGCAGCTGATGGAAGCCAACCCCGGCGCCGGCATTATCCAAGCGCCGCCGATGTGCATCAATCGTCATTCTTTATTTGCACGAATACAACAATTTGCCGGCAAAGTATATGGTCCGATTGTTTCCGCCGGTTTGGCTTACTGGCAGGTGGGCGACAGCAACTATTGGGGACATAATGCCATTATCAGGGTCAAGGCTTTTATGGAATGTTGCAAATTGCCGGTTCTAAAAGGGCGTGCACCCTTCGGCGGTCATATTCTCAGCCACGATTTTGTGGAAGCCGCTTTGATCCGCCGCGGCGGCTGGTCAGCCTGGCTGCTGCCGGAATTGAAGGGCAGCTATGAAGAATGCCCGCCGTCAATGATTGATTTTGCCATGCGCGACCGGCGTTGGTGCCAGGGCAATATGCAGCATATGAAGGTGTTGGTTTCCAAAGGCCTGCATCCGGTCAGCCGCATCCATTTTACCATCGGCATTATGTCTTATTTGTCCTCGCCGTTATGGCTGTGCTTTTTGCTGGTTGGGCTGGCAGTGGCTCTCGGCCGCAATATTTTTCAACCCGAATATTTCCCGAGTTATTACACTTTATTTCCAACATGGCCGATCTTTGACAAATTCGGCACCATCAGCCTGTTTGTGCTGTCCATGTTTATGCTGATTTTTCCCAAATTTCTCGGTTTGATCATCTATTTGAGCCAAAACAAATTTAAGAACATCGGCGGCTTTTTCGGCGCGGTTAAAAGCGTGCTGGCCGAAATTGTTTTCAGCGTGCTGTCGGCGCCGATCATGATGATGTTTCAAAGCAAATTTGTCTTTGATATTTTTGCCGGGATTGATGCCGGCTGGAACACTCAGAACCGTGACGAAACAGGGACATCGTTGCGCGAAGCCTGGGAACGTCACCGCTGGCACACGATTTTGGGCATTGCGACAACTGTCATCGTATGGAAATATGCACACAGCCTGTTTTGGTGGATGTTGCCGATTACCGTCGGATTGATGCTTTCGATCCCGATTTCGATGTTTTCCTCCCGCGAAAAAAACGGTATTGCGGCAAGAAAGCATAAATATTTCATTATTCCCGAAGAAATTGACGTGCCGGAAATTTTGACCGAAGCGTTGGCGTTCAAAAAACAACTGGCGCCTTGGAACGAGCAAAAATTCGGGGTAGAAAGCGTGGTTGACGACAATTTGCTCAATGCGCTGCATATTTTAATGCTGCCGGTCAACGGCCCGGCACCGGAATTTGGTACCAAAGCGCTGGAAACGGCCAAAATCAAGTTGGAAAATTATATTAACCACGGTCTGCCGCCGGAATTGAGCCGGGAAGAAGAAATTGCTTTGCTTTACAGTCCGGATGTGTTAAAAAAAGCCAATCTGATGAAACAACTGGAAAACTGCAATGAACTCTAAATTAATAAACATTACGGCCGCGATTGCAATTATCGCCATTGCCGCTACCGCATTGGCTTATCTGGCCCGGCATAAAGAGCTGCCGGCGCCGGCAAAGGAACAGGCCGATAAAATCGTGGTCAAAAAAGCAGAAAGAAAACTGTTCTTATTTAAAGACGGCAAACAACTAAGAGAATACGGCATTGCCTTGGGCTTTGCGCCCGAAGGCGACAAGCTGCAGGAAGGCGACGGCAAAACGCCGGAAGGTGTGTATCATATTTCCGGCCGCAATCCGAACAGCCGCTTTCATCTGTCGCTGAGAGTGTCTTATCCCGATGCCAAAGACCGGAAAGAAGCAGCCGAAAAAGGCGTATCTCCCGGCGGGGATATTATGGTTCACGGCTTGCCGAACAAGGCGCCCTTCTTAGGCAGCGCCCACCGTCTGCGCGACTGGACGGCCGGCTGTATCGCGGTTACCAATGAGGAAATTGAAGAAATCTGGTCGATGGTTGCCGACGGCACGACAATTGAAATTTTGCCTTAAATGACTGATTTCGTCCTTTTTTTGCATTAAAGACTATTGACAAGCATGGCATCAACCTGTAGCATACCCCGATGTTAAAATAAAATGAGGTTCCAAAATTAACCAATCATGAGTCCCGTATACGTTTACGTTTTTAATCTGGCCCTGGTTTTGCTGCTGGTGTTTGCCAATGCTTTTTTTGTTGTATCCGAATTTGCTATCGTTAAAATCCGCCGCACCAAACTGGAAGAACTGGCACACTTCGGCAATAAACGGGCAAAAATCGCACTTAAAATTACCGAAAATCTTAATACTTATCTGAGCGCTATCCAGCTCGGCATTACTTTGGCCTCGCTCGGACTCGGCTGGATCGGCGAACCGGCGGTTTCTCATTTGCTGGAAGATTTGTTCGGCAGTTACTTTGCCGACAACAAAGTTTTGCTGCATTCAATCAGCTTTGGCGTCGCGTTCGGGTTCATTACGCTCTTACACGTCGTGCTGGGGGAACTGGTACCAAAATCATTGGCTATTCAGAACACCGAAACTTATGCTTTGCTGATTGCCAAACCGCTCTATGTCTTCAAACATATTTTTTCACCTTTTATTTGGGTATTTGACAAAGTAACCGCCGGCATTTTGTATCTGATGGGCGTTCAGCAGTCCAACGAAACAGACGACGCCCACTCGGAAGAAGAAATCAAACTGATTATCGATGCTTCCAAAAAAGGCGGCGTTATTGATGATACCGAAGGCGAAATCATTCAAAACGCCATTGATTTTTCCGAAATCTATGCGCATGAAATCATGATCCCCCGGCAAGATATGAAATGCCTGTACCAAAATTATACTTTTGCCGAAGCCATGGACTTTGTCAAAAAGCATAATCATACCCGTTTTCCGCTCTGCAACAAAGATAAAGACCATATTACCGGGATGTTGCACATCCGCGATCTGCTGGAATATGAGGGCGATGAAAACGACAAAGATATTCTGACCAAACTTGCACGGAAAATCTTGTTTGTACCGGAAAATAAATCTATTTCCGAAATTTTGCATCAGATGATGCTGCGCCACGTTCATTTGGCAATTGTGGTTGACGAATACGGCGGAACCGCAGGTCTGCTCTCAATGGAAGATATTTTGGAAGAGCTGGTCGGCGATATTATGGACGAACATGACGATATCACCGATGAACCGATTAAAAAAATTGATGATAAAATTTGCGAATTTGACGGCGTGGTACTGGTGGAAGATGCTTTTGACAGTATGAACCTGCCCGAATGCGAACACGAGGAAAGCACCATGGGCGGATATGTGTTCGGGCTGCTCGGCCGACTGCCGAAAATCGGTGACAAAGTCGAAGACGTCTACTGCGAATATGAGGTGATCGGGGTTGACAATATGCGCATCACCCGGATTAAGGCAAAAATTAAACCGGCACCGGCTCCAGATGATGAAAATTAAGACTTTTATTTTTGCCGCAACCGCAATGTTGTTTTTGAACGCAGCATCGGCACGGGCGAATTGCATGGATCTGCCGCAGCAAAGTGCGCGACAAGCTCTCCAAATCCTGAAAAATCAGATTATGGTGGCCGAATATTGTGAAAAATGCCTGAGCCCCATCCATCGGCTGATCGGTGTACGGTCAACCGGCATTGTTTGCGCCGGAGAGGACATTTGCCGCATCCTTATCAACGGCGAAGAAGTGAATGCTTCTCACCTTTTTGCCGAAAATGTCGACGGACGAGAAGAAAACATCGGTTATGCTGTCGGTTGTCCCGATGCGCTTCTTTATAATCCGCGTTATCTTAACTTTGATAAATAAAGTCATTGTTATTTGGCAGAAATGATTATATAAAAGAATAAATTTAATTAATTATACAGGATACAAAGAATGAACGTAATACTCAATTATATTGCCCGCGGACAAGGACTGGGCATCAAATATCTGCTGTTGTTCTCACTGATTGTCACCGTATTTTTCTCGGTTACCATAAAACAGGCCGGCGATGACACTTTTGTTCCCGCCGCTCAGGAAGCTGCCGATGAATTTCTGCCGATCAGAATTGAAAACGGGGTTGTTACCGAGCCGAAAGACACCGTAAAAATCCATTCTTTCAATTTGGGCGATGATGATCAGGACGATGCCGACTGGTTCAATCTCAAAATGGATACGACGGTTGATTATATGAATACCGCCGGACTGAAACAGGGGATTTATTTGACCAAACGCGCCATATATGCCGTCAACAACGATCAAACCAGAGTCTACAATCTTGAAAATTCCGCATATTTTCCTAAAAAAGATTATACGGACACATTTCGCTCCATCCTTAACTGGACGATCGTCGGTTTGGGCATATTCGGATTTTTTGCCTTTTTCATTTTTTATTTTATTGCGGTTATTTTTTACGCAACCTGCTCTTATGTTATTTCTGCCATTTTCCGCAAACAATATAACTTTGATTTGAGAATGCGGCTGAGTACACTTGCTTTTATCGCTACCAATATTGTGTTTACGGTTTTGGGCTGGTTCGGTTTTAGCAGCAGTCTGATCTTTTTGTTGGCGGTACTGGCTTTGGAAGCCCTGGTGATCAAGGATCTGCCTTCGCAAGAACAACAGCCGGCTCCGGATGCAAAATAAACTTAAGTATGTGTCATGTCCTAAAAACCGTGTCTGACACAGTGTTTTAAGAGCCCTTAAAATCCCCGCTTATTTATAAACGGGGATTTTTTAGCTGTTTCCGTCTGTCGACACCGCTAATTTTAGACATATTTTTTACCTTCCGCCCACAATATATGGAAAAAGAAACAAACGTCCAAACCGCAATAAAACCTATTTTTTTGATTTGAAAGCGGTTTACAAATTAAAATCAATATGTTAAAATTGGACAAAAGGAGACAAATATCCGATTAATAAAAAGGTGGTGAGCAAAGTGGATAAAGGATATTGGAAAAAATTGGCACAAAAAACGGGCGACAAAATAAAACATGGGTCGCTCCGGCTGGCAATGTTGATGACAACCCTAATCGGCAACGGCAGCGCAACCGGTTCCAATACTGTTACCGATACGCAGCCAAGCGAGAAAACAACCGTTACGGCACCTGCGGCCAAAACGGCAGAAGCTTCTGATGCCCGCACTATTGACATGACAGAACTGATGGCCGAGCAGATTATCAACAGCGGCAAGAACATTGCCGGTAATTTTAATTTGGACGGCCGGACCTTTACCGCCGAAGAGTTAGGCGAAATCGGACAAAGCGAGCTGAACGAAAAGATTCAGGAAACGGCAAAAAAGATTGCCAAACGCGGCGTTCCGCAAAAAGGACAACAAACTTACTGTCTGGGAGCAGTCAAATCTTTCTATGCCAAACACGGTATCACCATTGATGCCCAGCGCTTTGCTTACAGAGCGGTTACAGGTTTTCAGAATAACGAAAACTTTACCGAAGTCGGCGTGGAGATGGAAAATTTCAAATCCCTGCCCGACGGCACCGTTATTGCGTGGGAAAAAGGCACCACCAGTTATGGGCATGTTGCAATGAAAATCGGCAGTAAGGAATTTTGCGATTTTGTATATAATCTGCGTACTCATAACCGCCGGGGTAGCAGTGGCCAACGCTACGGAAAACCGCATACCTTTATTCTTAAAAATATGCCCTTCAGCAAAAAATTGACTAAAAAGCTGATTGAAGAAGGAAGACTTGATCCGTCTTTGGAAAAGCAGACGCTGGCAATGATCAAAATTGGCGATATGAAAATGCTGGTCAATGCCCGTGACCTCAAGCAAGTGACAAATGATTTAGCCAAAGCCGGGATCAAAATATCCGACAAAATGACAACAAAAGATCTGAAAAAACATCAAAAGGAACAGCGCCGGCTGATCACCGAGATGTTGGGTAACAAGCGGCAAAAAAGTTAAGACGACCACAAAAATTATTTGACCATAACAGGAAATCCGCCTCGGTTCAGTCGGGTTAGAATGGATATTCCGGTAAACAGAGAGTTGTTAAGAAAAGACGCCAATCGGCGTCTTTTCTTTTACGTTTCCACTGGGGGATAGACTGCGCTCATAGGAGATTTTATGACACTTAGGCATTTTTTCCCCGTTAAAATAGGGATTGTCAAATCCCTGTAAAGATCATTTAAAAGGGAGGATTGTGGAAGCAAAATGGGTGGGAGCGGATGCTCATTAAAGGCGTTTATCAGGCTTATATAGATTGTTAAAAAAAGGGGGGGGAAAAGGAATTAAAAGAGAGCTTACAGATAGGAGTCTGTAAGGCATTAATACAAAGGGAAAGCAGGGAAATACACCCTGCTTTTTTTGAGGCAAAACTCATCAACTTTACGATGATCAGCGCAGAACATATACATATTCGGCAATTGCGAGTGCGCCGTATAAAATAATATACATTCCCAGCAAAGTGGTAATGGTGATGGCGCCGATTGTCGGGAAAATCAAAATCATAAAGGCAAACAAGATGCCCAAAATACCGATCCCCATACTCCAACTCCAAGGCGCACCGGCTTTTTTAAGCTGAAAAGAAGTCACCAGCTGGATCACGCCGACCGCCAGACACCACAGGGCAAAAATCATCGGCAGAGTGGCTGCCGTAACCCCCAGATTGGCAACCAAAATGATTCCTACCAGAATGTCAAGCAGACCGACCAACAGATACCAGCCGGACTGATAAGAAAACGAAGCCAGAAAATAGCCGGCACCGACAACGATGAAAGCAATGCCGATATAAAGCGCCAGCCCGATTAAGCTTGCAATCGGATTAAACCAAACATAAAAGCCGAGAATAACCATAATGATACCGGCAAACAAATGCCAAAAACCGGCAGTCTGCAAATTGCCGCCGACAGACGGATTAACGGGTTCAGCCATATTT
Source organism: uncultured Azospirillum sp. (assembly GCA_902489675.1). Classification (GTDB taxonomy): domain Bacteria; phylum Pseudomonadota; class Alphaproteobacteria; order RF32; family CAG-239; genus JAFUYI01. The sequence continues at coordinate 7,985 of CABUAP010000047.1, forward strand.
TTTCTCCTTTTATTTTATTTCACAAAAGAAGATAAACATCATTTTTGTTTTTTCAAAGGTGCTTGATCAATTTTTGTCAACGAGAACACCCGCCGTTACGGGACTTGATTGTGAAAAGCTATGGCCGAGTTTCCAAACCGCCGCCGAAAGATTTAATCAGATTAACATCTGCCGATCTGCCGCCGCTTTGCTGTTCCAACGTTACCCCCTGCTCTGCCTCGTATCTGCTCATCCCGGTTTCCACACACCAGACAGCTGAGATGCCGGCATTGAGCGCACCGGCAATATCGGTACGGAAAGTATCGCCGATCATGGCAACCCGAGCGGAAGGTTTTATGCCGAGTTTGGCAAAAGCATATTGATAAATATTAGCATGAGGTTTACCAAACTCGATCACCCGTCCGCCCATCCGGCGATAGATTTCAGCGATCGTACCCTGACGGATCACCGGCTGCGGGCTGCCACCGTCTTTCGGTTTTTCAAAAGCACGAAAATCAGGATTGCCGCAGATCGCCGGCAGCTTAAGATTATACATTTGTTTTAAGGATGCATAAAAAGGCTCTTCCACCATGCTGTCCCACAATTGCGGACCGTCATCCGTGCTCAGACGCGACAGGAAAAACTCTCCGGCCAACGCGGGAAAGCCGTCTTTTTGCGCGGTTGAGAGCTGCGGGATGGAAATGTAAAAAGCATCGGCTTCATCCGCATTTTGAACAATGCGATATTTGCTGTCTGCAAACAACGCTGCCCGCGGCGTTCCCCAAATATATATGTTTTCGCCGGGAATATCCAATTTTTCCGCCAACACGGCTTCTCTAAGCAC
>CABUAP010000048.1 GCA_902489675.1 uncultured Azospirillum sp.
TTTCTTTAGATGTGGTTAAGATTTGCTTGACTTTGTTCAGGGTTTGTAATAGCTTGCGCTCTCATTGAGAATTATTACCCAAATTATTTAACTAAAATTCAGAAAGTATGAAAAAAGTTTACCATGATCTGTTTGAAAATGCGCAGGATTGTTTAAAACAGTCTAAAGTTGCCGAAGTGTTGAACCGATTGATGACGGAATTGGAAATGAAACCGTTCGGCAAAGAAGGAGAAATTAAACTTTGTGCTCAACCGATTGATTCGGTGGAAATTACGGGCTATCGCCGCTTGGCCTTAAAAGGAAACCGGCTGTATGTGTTGTTTGTCGATGTTGATACGGCGCAAGTATATGTGTTTGAACATACCGGTTATATCAACCGCGAATATTATTTCGGAATTCAGGAACCGGTGATTTCGCGTGCGGCAATTTATGAAATGGATTCTGTAAATTTCTGCCTGATTCGTAAGCAAGTCTGGAAATAGGGAAATCTAAAACAATTAAAACAGCACAGAGAAAATCTGCTGCTGTTTTTTTGTGCCAAACTTTGCGTTGGTTTGGAGAGAGAGGTTTTAGGTGAAAAACAGAGGAAACAATTATTTTGTTTGAGAAAAGAATAAAAATTGAGGGTTGACATTTTTGTCTAAAATTGATACCCTGATAAAGGTTTTAAAATTATTAATCAATTGTTACACACTAAAATAAAAAACATCATGATGAAATTCCAGAATTTTGAAGTTTTGTATGGCTCAGCCTGTGAAATTTTGGCTGCTGCCGGTGATAACTCCGTTGTTGCAATCGCCGTAGCCAAACAGAAAAAAGTTTTACTGGCTCAGTTTGCGGCCAATTTTCCGCGCTCGCTTGCCGATGCCGAAGCTCACCCGAAGTTTGATATTTTGCAGTTTATCAATATGCTGCTCAAATTTCCGGAAATACTGCAAGGACTCGGCGGAAAACTCTATTCTCTGCTGGACAGTTTTGAAAATGAAGGTGTTGATGTACCGGAGGAACTGAAGAGAATCTGCGAAAATCTGCGGGAAAAACCGAAAGAAATGTCCAAGGAAGAACAAGCGATGTCGGCGGCGTTGAGAAAAGCGTTTCCCGACAGCTTGCAAAAACTGCAGCAACTGCCGTTTGCCCGGGACAAAGTCATCGCTTTTCTGGTAGCATGGCCCGATACGGTTGACGGTTGCCGGCGGGAATTCATCAATCTGATGGATGACCTGTGCCGCAATAAAATCGATCTGCCGGTCGAGTTGAAAAATCAGTGGCGAGGGATCGTTTTGCAACCGTGAATATCACGGAATGTTAGTTTTTTAAGAGCAGGGAAACCTGCTCTTTTTTTGTAATCAGAAAACTGCTAGATTGGCCAGTTCTGTTGAAAAAGCGCTTGTTGACGCCTTTTCGATACAGCTCTGTTTGGAGCTGATTACGCTCAAAAGTGTGGAACGGTGTCTAACGACAACTTGATATTTGTCCCCCGTTAAAATGGGGAAAATAGTAAAGTATCAATACAGAAAACCCCTCGACAGGCCGGGGTTCCTCCGGCGGCTTGAAGTAATTCGAAGACAGTAGACAGTTGGCAGCTCTGTTTGGGAGAAAATCTGCGGCCGGCAGGAGGGCAGAAATCGGTTTTATAAACGGAAATTCAAATTAAAACGATAGTTTGACAAACGATTGGGAAAAAAGTTTTATTTTTTTTGCTTTTTGATGTTTTTGTTATTGAAATATAAACTATTATTGCTTAAGTTAATTTTTGTATTAGTTATTTAATAAATGAAACCCATATGGAGAAAAAAAATGAAAAAACTTTTAGGTTTGTTCTGTGTCGTAGCTTTAATGTCCGCTTGTTCGTCGACCGGTTCTAACGGCGGTCTGTTTGGCGGCAGCGAATGCGATTCCAGAGATGCCCGCAGCTTTATGGCTAATGCCGAAGACAGAATCTTCTTTGCTTTTGACAGCTCTTCTTTGAGCGACAATGCTAAAGAAATTCTGGACACTCAGGTTAAATGGCTGAAGAAGCATGAAAATGTTAACGTCGTTGTTCAAGGTTACTGCGACGAAAGAGGTACCAGAGAATACAACTTGGCTTTGGGTGAACGCCGCGCCAGCGCTGTCAGAGATTATCTGATTACTTCGGGTATTGCCGCTGACAGAGTTTCTACCATTTCTTACGGTAAAGAAAGACCGGCAGTTCTCGGCAACAACGAAGCTGCTTGGGCTCAGAATCGTCGTGCCGTAACTGTTGTTAAAGCCGGCAACTAATTCTATCGGTTTGACAGTAAGCTTACAACTGTAAAAGGAGGCGTCCTTCGGGATACCTCCTTTTTTCGCTTGTGGTTTGGCAAAAATTGCCCTATATCTTATAAAAAACAACTATATGTACGAAAGGTGGCAAATGAAAAATCAATATCGGATTTGGGCCGGTGCGCTGGCCGCAGTATTCTTTTATAGCATGCCCGCGGCGGCGCAGGATGTGACCGTGATTATGCAGGAACTGGCAGATGTCAGAGAAGATTTGAAGATTTTGCAGCGGCAGATGTATAATGACGGGGGATCCGATCTGGTTGCAACCGTTGGTCAGCTGGATGAATTGATCCGTTCAACCGCAGGGCGTTTGGATGAGTTGGATCATAAAATTAAACAACTGGATGAAAAAATTGATTTGATCAATAAGGATATTGATGTGCGGATGAAGCTGCTGGAAGGCAAAAAAATTACCGGCAGTGGTGGTGGAACCGTTGATAATTCGTCTAAATTTGCTGCGCCGGTTGCTCAAAACGCACCGCAGTCGATTGTCGGAGGCAGTATCAGCAACGGGGATTTGAAGCCGATCAGAAAACCGACGGCGGCCGAAATTTATCAGCAAGGACTCGAAGCTTTGAAAGCTTCTGATTTTGCCGCGGCGGAAGAAAACTTCAATACGGTTTTGAACAAATATTCTAAAGATAAATTGGCCGGTAATGCTCAGTACTGGCTGGGCGAAACTTATTATGCGCGCAAGGATTACAGCCGGGCGGCAGTGGCTTTTGCCAAAGGATATCAGGGATATAAAAACAGTCCCAAAGGTGCCGACAGTTTGTTGAAACTGGGGATGTCGATGCAGGAACTGGGGAAGAAAGAGGAGGCTTGCGCTGCTTTTCTCAGTTTGAAAACAGAGTTTCCGAAAGCAGAAAAAACACTTCAAAACAAGGCAACGGAAAGGGCTAAAAATCTGGGCTGCAAATAATGGATACAATGGCCGAAAAGTTTGCCGCCAAACTGCATGAGCTGGCTGCGAAATACGGTGCCGATTTCGAACAAACCGCAGTCGCTGTTTCCGGCGGTGCGGACTCGTTGGCGCTGGCTTTTTTATTAAAAGAATTTCACCGAAAATATGGCGGAAGAGCTGTGGTACTGACGGTTAATCATCATTTGCGGCCGGAGGCGGATGCCGAGGCGGCGATGGTTGCCGAGTTGACGGCGCAATGGGGGCTGGAGCACCATGTACTGGATTGGTTTCCGGACGATGTCCGCAGCGGGGTGGAGGAAAAAGCACGGGCGGCACGTTATCGTTTACTGGAAAATTGGTGTGCGGAAAATGGTTTTCACTATTTGCTGACAGCTCACCATATGCAGGATCAGGCGGAAACTTTTTTGATGCGTTTGCAGCGGGGCAGTGGTGTTGACGGGTTGTCGGCAATGGCTGAAATGACCCCGCGCGGGCGGATTACGCTTGTTCGCCCGCTGCTTGAAACCGATCCTTTGGCGCTGCGGCAACTGTTAAAAGAAAAGGGTATCGTCTGGGCAGAAGATGCTTTGAATGACTGCGATGATTTTTTGCGCGTGAGGATCCGCAAGTTTTTACCCGAGCTGGAGGCCAAAACCGGTATCGGAATGAAGCGATTGGCGGAAACGGCGCATGTATTGCGTTTGACCAGAGAATATTTGGATGCGGAAACAAATACTTTTATCGATCGCCATGTCCGTTGCTTTGACGGTTTGGCGGTCAGTCTTTCTCCGGCGGCATTTTGCCGTCTGCATCCGGAAATCGGCCGGCGGGTTTTGGCGCGGTTGATTAAAGAGATCGGGGAACGCGACTACCCGCCCGAATATCGGGAATTGCAGCGACTGAACGGCAATTTGCAAAATCCGGCTTTTGCCGGTTGTACGCTCGGCGGCTGCGAAATACTTCCGTTTATGAAACGTTGGTGGATTGTCCGTGAAGGCGGGCGGCAGCAAAAAACAGCCCGCAAGGAATGGGATGATTTTGTCTGCCGTAATCCCCGGTATCGACAAGCCGTTATTCCGTATCCGCTGAAATGTCTGTTGACGGAAAAGGGGATCAATGGTTAAAGCCTATTGTGTTTTGTGAATAAAAAAACTATATATAGACAAGATTGATTACTGATTTAAGGAAAGATGATGAAGATAGGTAAAAGTTTAATTTTCTGGCTGGCGGCAATCGTGCTGCTGACCGCAATTACCAACATGACCGGCAACGGGGCTCCGATGACGGCATCCGGCGCTCAGCTGCCGTTTTCCGAATTTATGAATCAGGCGGAAAATAATAAAATTGCCGAAGTGACGATTTCCGGTCCGGATGTGTACGGCACTTATACCGACGGCAGCAAGTTTTATACTTATACGCCGTATGATCCGACCATGATCGAAACTTTGCGTAAAAACAATGTGGTGGTTAATGCTAAGCCGGAAGATACTTCTGCTAATACTTTCTGGGGAATTGTGATTTCCTGGTTCCCGATGATTCTTTTGATCGGGGTGTGGATTTTCTTTATGCGTCAGGCCAATGCTGGTAACAGCAAGGCGATGAGCTTTGGTAAATCGCGCGCACGGCTTTTGGAAAATACCAAAAAAGTGACTTTTGTCGATGTGGCCGGTTGTGACGAATCCAAACAGGAACTGGAAGAAGTGATCGACTTTTTAAAAGATCCGGGCAAATTTCAACGTCTGGGCGGCAAGATCCCGAAGGGGGTTTTGCTAGTTGGCCCTCCGGGAACCGGTAAAACGCTTTTGGCCAAAGCGGTGGCCGGCGAAGCCGATGTGCCGTTCTTTTCGATTTCCGGTTCGGATTTTGTGGAGATGTTTGTCGGGGTGGGCGCTTCGCGGGTGCGCGATATGTTTGCTCAAGCCAAAAAAAATTCTCCCTGTCTGCTGTTTATTGATGAAATTGATGCCGTGGGGCGTCACCGCGGAGCGGGGCTCGGCGGCGGTAATGACGAACGTGAGCAGACGCTTAATCAGTTGCTGGTCGAAATGGATGGTTTTGACGAGAATGAAAATGTGATTTTGATTGCGGCGACCAACCGTCCCGATGTGTTGGATCCGGCGCTGCTGCGTCCGGGGCGTTTTGACCGGCAGGTGGTGGTTCCCAATCCCGATGTTAAAGGGCGTGAGGAAATTTTGAAAGTGCACGTTCGCAAAGTGCCGCTGGCCAAAGATGTGAATCTGGCGGTGGTGGCTCGCGGAACACCGGGGTTTTCCGGTGCCGATCTGGCCAATCTGGTAAACGAGGCGGCGCTTTTGGCCGCGCGGCGCAACAAGCGCAAAGTGACTTCCAAAGATTTTGACGATGCCAAAGACAAGGTATTGATGGGCAATGAGCGTAAGTCGATGGCGATGGATGAACAGGAGAAAAAATTGACGGCTTATCACGAGGCCGGTCATGCCATTTGCTCACTGAACGTGAGTGAAACCGATCCGATCCATAAGGCGACCATCGTGCCGCGGGGACGGGCGCTCGGTATGGTTCAACAGCTGCCGGAAAGGGATCAGTATTCTTATTCCCGCGGGAAAATGCTGTCAAGGCTGGTTATCTGTATGGGCGGCCGGGCTGCGGAAGAATTAAAATTCGGCCGTGAAAAAGTGACCAGCGGTGCCTCTTCCGACATTGCCGCGGCGACCAAACTGGCGCGTTCGATGGTAACGGAATGGGGGATGAGCGATCTGTTGGGGCCGGTTTTATATGCGGAAAATTCGGAAGAAGTATTTCTTGGCAAGTCGGTAACTCAGAATAAAAATATGAGTGAGGAAACTGCCCGGGTGGTAGATGCCGAAATCAAACGTTTGGTTTGTGAGGCACATGAAGGCGCTCTGAATATTCTGAAAGAGAAAAGAGAAGATTGGGAGCGGCTTTCGGAGGCTTTGATCGAGTACGAAACTTTGACCGGAGATGAAATCAAACAGGTGATCAACGGCGAAAAGATCAACAAATCGGCGGAGATGCCGGTTGACCCGGCCAAGCAGACCCATGCTTCGGTTCCCGAATTATAAAAAAATCCCCGGAAATTTCCGGGGATTTTTTACAACGGGGATAATTTTCGGGTAATTTTCAGTTTTGGGTTCGGATTAGTCGTAAAATGCGTTATTGCCATTTATCGGGAATGTTTATATATTAATTGCAGTTTTAAACAGGAGATTTTGAGATCATGACTAAAAAATTGTTTGGTACCGACGGCGTGCGCGGTGTGGCGAATGTTTATCCGATGACGGCGGAATTTGCGGTTAAATTGGGGATGGCCTGCGGGTTGGAAATTTGTCGGAACAAAAAGCGGGCGGCAATCGGCCGCGATACCCGTATTTCCGGCGAAATGCTGGAAGCTGCCCTGACCGCGGGACTGACGGCCGCGGGGGTTGATGTGGTTAAGCTCGGTGTGCTGCCGACTCCGGCGGTGACATCGGTAACACCGGAACTTGATGTTGATATGTCGTTGATGATCACCGCTTCGCATAATCCGTATCAAGACAACGGTATCAAACTGATTAACAGCGAAGGGGATAAGTTTTCCGATGAAGTGACTTCCAAGCTGGAAGAGATGATTGCCGAAGATAAATTCGATTTGGACAGCAGCCGTCTGGGAACCGTGAGCGAAAACAAAGAAGCGATCGTGCTTTATCTGGAAAAAGCCAAAAGTTTTATCGAATCGGATCGTCCGTTGAAAGGGCTGCGGGTGGTGCTTGATTGTGCCAACGGCGTGTTTGCCGATGTGATGCCGCAGGTATTTAAAGATTTGGGCGCCGGCGTGATTGTGCTCGGCAACGAACCGGATGGTTATAATATCAATAAAGACTGCGGGTCGCAGCATCCGGAAAAAATGTTTGAAACCGTGCGCAACGCTCATGCCCATTTGGGGATTGCGGTGGACGGTGACGGCGATCGAATTATTGTTTGCAATGAAAAAGGCGAGAAAATTGCCAGTGAACAATTGATTGCTTTTTTGACGGAAACTTTGAAAGCCGAAGGTAAATACAATGGTAATGCGGTAGTTTCGACAGTGCTTTCCAATACCGCGCTGGAACGTTATATTCGTTCTCTCGGCATGGAATATTACAGTACTAAAGTCGGCGAACGGGCGGTGATCGTCAAGATGCGGGAAGTCGGCTGCAGCGTCGGCGGCGAAGAATCCGGCCATGTGGTGGTTGCCAATTACAGCAAGACCGGCGACGGAATGGTGGCAGCCTTACTGGTCAGTCTGGGGCTGTTAAAAAGCGGCAAAAAAATGAGCGAGCTTTTTCCGCGGTTTGCTTTTGATCCGTTTGTTTTTGTCAATCCGCGGGTGTCCAGCCGCGAAGTGGTTCGGCAGGCGGTTGAAGATGAGGGCGTGAAAGCAGCAGTGAGAGCGGCAGAAGAAAAAATCGCCGGTTTGGGACGGGTGGTTTTGCATCCTTCGGGAACCGAACCGCTGATCAGGGTTTGGGTTTCCGGCAGCGACGAGGCGTTGGTACGGGAGCTGAGCGATTCAATCGTTAATGAAATCAGACGTTTTCAATAAGGGAGGAGAAAGACATTGCTGAACGGTTTGAAAGCTCTGTTTACCAGCGGCATTATTTTTCAGCCGATGGTTCTTTCGGGAATCATTGCCGGGTTTCTGCTGTCGGCGTTTTGGGATATGGATGAGGCTTTCCCTCTGTTTGCGGATTTGAATTTTTATTTGATGGCGGCGGCATGGTCAGGTCTTTATACTTTGTTTTTTAATCAGACGTATAAGGAACACAGTCGGGGGCTTGATTATCCGGCAATGGGCGGAAAGTTTGTCGGCAATCTGTTTCAGCTGATGCTGGCGGGAGTGTTGGCCTTTATCTTTTTTGAAACGTTTATTTTTTAGGCAAGAGGATAGATTTTGATTGATATCAGACACGGGCTGGAAATTCTGAAGCAAAATATCCGTATCGCCCCCGAAAAGCCCGGTGTGTACCGGATGTTGGGCGAAAACGATAAGGTGCTTTATGTCGGGAAGGCAAAGAATATCAAAAAACGGATTGTCGCTTATTCGCATATCGAAAAGCTGCCGGTTCGTTTGCAGCGGATGGTGTCGGAAATCAAACGGATGGAGTTTATCGTTGTTGAAAACGAAGCGCGGGCGCTGTTGTTGGAAAACGAACTGATTAAAAAACTGGCGCCGCATTATAATATTCTGCTCAAAGACGATAAAAGTTTTCCGTATCTTTCGCTGGATGTGAAAGCCGAATATCCGATGCTGTGCAAATATCGCGGCGAAAAAAAGGACGGTTATAAATATTTTGGGCCGTTTGCCAATGCCGGTGCGGTCAATAATGTACTGGATCTTTTGCAGAAAGCATTTTTGCTGCGTTCTTGTTCAGACAGTGTGTTTGCTCATCGCGATCGGCCGTGCCTGATGTATCAGATCAAGCGTTGTTCGGCGCCTTGCGTCGGTAAGGTTTCCAAAGAGGAATACCGGCAGTTGGTCAATGAGGCGGTTGCATTTATCGAAAACAAAAGCAACCGGCTGCGTGATGAAATGACGGC
>CABUAP010000049.1 GCA_902489675.1 uncultured Azospirillum sp.
CCCCGCCACTCCGCTCTTTAGTTTTTGCGCCATAACCTACACATTATTTTATATTTTTGATGCCTTTATGACTAAAATGGCAGCAGACACAGAAGGCATGGCAAATTTGCTTTTACCCCTCCTAACAACATTCTTGTCCACCCTCTGCCTGCTGCCCGTTCAAAAAGCAATCAACAATCACAACCAAAAACTCAATCCCGAAAACAAACCGCTGGCAACATTTCTGCCGGGAGAAATTATCACTTTTGCTGCTTCTGCCTTGCTGATTGTGGGAGGTTTTTGGCTTGGTTACACCCAAGCATCAAAAAAATTCGGGGCTGACTATGACTTTATCATCACTTCACATATCCATGAGCAAATATATCCGGAAATTTGCCGCAAACATGGCTACGAAATGAAAAATTATCCTCAAACTTTTCGCGAAATCAACGCTGCCCAATATGAGCAAGTAGAAAAGAGGCTCAAACAGCAAGGAACCGATTTGAAAAAAATATGGACAGAGAAAAACAGCTTTTATAAATCGATGATGATCAACAGGCTGGAAAAATCCATGCTCAAAGTTCAACAGGATCTTGCCGATCAAAACGGAAAAGAGCCGCTCAGCATAAAAGATTTTTGTACCTACCTTGATCTCAACGCCGAAAAATTTCTCTCTAAAGAAACTTTAGGCCAATAAAAAACACAGCCCGATTGAAGAGGAAGAAAACAAAGCTTCCTCTTTTTTTTGCCGCTTTTGCCCATATATATAAGCAAAACGGGGAAAAAACATGATTTGGATTATCAACGGCCTGATTTACGGCTTCTTTACCGCCATCTACACTATTTTTAACCAACATTATAAGCTGAACGCTTATTTGCTGGGAATGTGGCGCGGCTGGGGAATCGCCTTTTGTTTTGCTCCTTTTCTCTTTTTCTTCGGCTTTCCGACTTCGGCCTACTATTGGTTTTTGCTGATTACACAAGGATTAATGATTGCCGTATACGATTCTCATCTGTTTTTTGCTTCTGCTCAATACGGCGCCGGCCCTACTTCGCGGGTTATGGCATTAACAGCCATGGTCACTACTCTGTTTTGGTGGTTTTTAACCCCCGACAGCTTCCTTGCCCTTTTAAATAACGGCACTGTCGTCATCACCATTATCCTGCTTCTGTTCGGCTTTACCGTCTGCTATTGGCAGATGATCAAATCTCCGGTATCGCAAGAACTTGTCAACTACATGATTCCTGCCATTTTATCACTTTCCGGCATGAGTATTGCCACCAAAGAAATCGCCTCTTTCGGCGCCACCGTTTGGAGCGGCATCACCTATTATCTCACTATTGCTACTTTTGTCAGCGGCAGCGCCAACGCCTGGTGGTATGTCAAAAGTGTCAAACCGGGATTTTCCGGCTTTTTCAAACAAGTTTTTTCGCCGCATATGATCAAGGTCGGTTTTTATGTGATCAGTTTCAGCGCCGCCCTGATTACAGCCAAAAATCTGGCTTTGAGAATTGCCCCCAACCCCGGTTATGTCATTGCCCTGTTGCTGACAGCGCCGATTTTTGTTTTCGGTTTGAATAAATATAACAAAATCCCCGATGATATCTCAGTCAAAGAAGGCTTTTTGATGATTGCTTTTCTGGCCGCCCTGATGATTCTGGTCACCGGCAACTTCGGCGTCAGCGATTGACAAAATTTGTTGAAAAAAAATACGTTTCTGCTAAAATAAAAAAAATAACAGAAAGTACCGCCATGACTGAAAAAAAATCATCTGCTCAAGATATAGAAAATCTGCTGAAACAGGGACTGGAAGCAAAAAACGACCGCGGACAAACGGCTTTGCTGCTTGCCTGCGAAAGCGGAAATTTTGAAAAAGCACGCGAATTGATCAGCAAAGGCGCCAATGTCAACACCCGCGACAACAACGGAAAATCCGCCATTACCATTGCCTGTGAAAGCGGGCAAACGGATTTTGTTATCTACCTGCTGTCTAACGGCGCCGAAGCATCGGTCCTGGTCAACTCCACCCTGTTGACTAAAGAATTTTTAAAAGAACATCCCGAATTGGTCAAATTTATGACCGGCGGCGACCACAGCGCCGAAACATTTTCCGCCGCGGCGCCGGCTTTTATATTATCTTCCCAAGCAGCGGATTTTGAAGCAATCAACAATTATATTAATAACGGCGGAAATGTAAATGCCTTCACCCCTGCCGGCCAAACATTCCTGATGCAGACGGCAGCAAATGATGATATAAAAAGCGCTTCCTTGCTGATCAGCCGCGGCGCAGACATCAACTTGCAGGATAAAAACGGCCGCACGGCACTGATGTATGCCGCTCAAAAAGGCTGTGACAAAGTCGGCGAACTGCTGCTTAAAAACAAAGCAGATATCAACCTGCAGGACAAACAAGGCAAAACCGCCTTGATGCTGGCGGCAGAAAACGGAAAGACATCAACCGCCAAAATGTTGGTAAACTATAAAGCAGATACGACACTGATTGATAAAAACGGCCAAAACGCATTGATGATCGCTGCCGCCAAAGGACAGACCGATATCGCCCGATTTCTGGCAGAAAATCATGAGGAAGAAAGTAAAGACAAAAAAGAAAAAACAAACAACGATTCCGATAAAGACCCCCGCCATTCAGAAGCAGAAACAAAAAAAGTTTTAGATATCAACACCCGTGACAACGAGGGCAATACAGCTTTAATGCTTGCCGCACGCAACGGACATTGGGAAACATTTGAATTTTTAGCACAACAGAAATCTATTGATTTCACGGTTAAAAACCTGGCCGGACAAGATGTTGCGGATATTATTAAAGCCGGCGACAACAACCGTCTGAAAAATTTGCTGGAAAAACATAAAATAATAAAACCGCAAATCACAGCGCCTAAGGTGGAACGGCATTTAAAAGATATCCGCCAAAGTTTGGGTATTATCAAAAATCGACCCAATCTCCCGGCAGATGAGAAACAGTCGCAAACAACCGCAAATCAGCCTGCTTTCCAAACCGGCAACAACGATTTTTACGACCGGCAGACAACCCGTTGACAATCGCCTCAAATTCAACCGGATATTGACTTCCTCGCAAAACGGGAACGGTTTCTGATATTAACTGTCCCAAACTGCAAACGCCCGACTCAAAGGCTTTGCAAGCCTTTAGGCCGAACCGAATGTCTGTATCTAACTGTTAGTTTGGAACATAAAAAAAACGGGGAACTTTTCTATTTTCCCCGTTTGGCATAACGTCTGTTACAATATCTCGCGTTTTCCGGTATGGTCGGCCGGCGACAAAACCCCCTCTTCTTCCATCCGCTCAATCAACACGGCCGCGCGGTTATAACCGATCCTAAGGCGCCGCTGCACATAACTGATGGAGGTCTTCTTATCGTTGCGCACAATCGCCACCGCCTGATTATACAAATCTTCATCACCGCCGGCGCCGCCCATTGCCGTCTTGTCAAAAACCGAACCGCTGTCTTTAATATTCAGCTCGCCTTCGGTTACGCCCTCGACATATTCCGGCTCTTTTTGCGCTTTCAAAAATTCAACGATTTTTTCCACTTCCTGATCCTTAACGAACGAACCATGCACCCGGATCGGCCGTTGACCGGCCGGCATATAAAGCATATCGCCCATACCGAGCAATTGTTCCGCCCCCTGTTCACCCAAAATGGTACGGCTGTCAATCTTGGAAGTGACCTGAAAACTGATACGGGTCGGGAAATTGGCCTTGATAACACCGGTAATCACATCAACCGACGGTCTTTGGGTCGAAAGGATCAAATGGATGCCGGCGGCGCGCGCCATCTGCGCCAAACGCTGGATCGCCGCTTCTACTTCTTTGCCGGCCACCAGCATCAGATCAGCCATTTCGTCAACCACCACCACAATATAAGGCAGCGGTGTCAAATCCAATTCCTGTTCTTCAAAAAGCGGTGCTCCGGTATCCGGATCAAAACCGGTCTGCACCGTGCGAACGCAGCGTTCGCCGCTGGCTCTCAGTTCCTCCAGCTTTTTGTTATAACCGGAAATATTGCGGACATTAAGCTGAGCCATTGCCCGATAGCGGTCTTCCATTTCCTTAACCGCCCACTTCAAACCAAGCACTGCCTTGGCCGGATCGGTAATCACCGGTGTCAACAGATGCGGAATGCCGTTATAAACCGAAAATTCCAGCATTTTCGGATCAATCATGATCAGTTTGCATTCGTCCGGCCGCATCCGGAACAACAACGACAAAATCATCGAGTTCATACCCACCGATTTGCCCGAACCGGTAGTACCGGCCACCAGCAAGTGCGGCATCTTGGCCAAATCGGCATAAACGTTTTCGCCGCCGATATCTTTGCCCAAAACCACATTAAGCGCGTTTTTGCTGTCTTGAAACCCCTCCCCCTCAAACAAATCGCGCAGCCATACGATTTCACGAATGGTATTCGGCAGTTCAATACCGATAGTGTTGGAACCGGAAACCACCGCAATTCGCACCGAAACCGCGGACATCGAACGGGCAATATCATCGGCCAGACCGATCACCCGCGCGGTCTTGGTACCGGGCGCCGGTTCCAGCTCATAAAGCGTTACCACCGGACCGGGGCGGATTTTGACAATTTTACCGTTGATGCCAAACTCCTGCAAAACATTTTCCAAATCTTGGGCAATTTTCTGCAAATCTTTTTCATTCATGGCCGTTCCGGCAGATTTAACTTTCGGCGCCGTCAGCAGGGTAACGTCCGGATAAAGGTAGCCGTCATCGTTTTTAATATTCTTTTTTACAGCCTTTACCGCTTGCGGTTTAACCGCTGCTGCTTTTTCTACCGGCGCTTTTCCGGTCAATGCGGCCGCAACCGGCATTGGTTCTTCCGCATTATCTTTAACTTTCGGTTCCCGCCGTTCTTTTTTCGCTTTTCCCGCTGCGGTTGAAGCTGCCGGCGCCGTCAACATTTTTTTCAGCCGTATCGGCAGCATAGCGGCCAGCTTCCCGATCAGGCGAATCCCCCGCCAAATGAAAATCGCCGTTTTTTTCAGCCCGTGATACCACTGAGCCGCCGTAACATCTATCGTATAGCTAAACGCCGCCAGCATAATCACCAGCGCAGACACGGCAATAATTTCCTCTCTGAAAGGAAATTCCGGCAGTACTTCCGCCAAACGGAGATTAAGCATTCGTCCGATTACCCCGCCGAGCGGCGCCGCAGCCCGGATAAAGTCGAAACACATCATCGCGGCAACAATCCCCAGCAGCCAAACGACAAAATGCAGCCAAAACAGGCGGATTTCCTCCATCTTGCAGAAACGATAGCCCCACACCATCACCGGAAGCACAAACACCGGCAGCGCCAGCCCCGAAAAAGTAAGAATAACCGCCGCCGCACTGGCACCCGGATAACCAAAGAAATTTCGGATATTATCGGTTGCCAGATTGAACGAACTGTCTGCCGGCGAATAAAAACAAACCGCCGCCAGCACCAGCCAGGCCGCCGCAATCATCAACAGCCCGTAAATCCGCCGACTGATCTTGTCAAACAAAGTTATTTTTTTCTTTTTCTTAGCCATAACAATCCCTGCAATTCATCATTTAATGCTGGCAAAAACGGCCGTCGGTCATTTTGATCATAATCGCGCGCTTAATATCATTAATCATTGCTTTTTTCTTTTCCGCCTCATAGGGTTCGCTGTGTCCGTCCCAAACCGTTCCCGGCCAATCCGGATCATCCTCAAAGCGGGCAATGACATGAACGTGCAGCTGCGGCGTTTTGTTGCCGATCATCGCCACATTGGTCTGCGCCGGTTTAAACAACTCGCTGACCACTTCTTCGCAAAGAGCAATTTCCCGCATCAGCTGCAGGCGCTCTTCCATAGTCAAATAGGTCATATTTTTAACTTTTTCCTTGCGGGGAACCAGAAAAAGCCAAGGATAATAACGGTTATTTTCAAACAATACCCGGCACAATTTCATATCCACGACAAAATCTTTGGCGGCCAGCCCCGGCACTAATTCAAACATGGTCATATCTCCGTTTTTTGGCAGTTTTTATACGCGCGATTATAGCTGTTTAATTCTTTCTCTTAGGTTAACAAACCGTTTTTAAACTTGACTTTTTTTGCTTTATACGTTTAAAACTCGAAAAGACAATAATAAAAGAAAGGCTTTTTTATGAAAAACGCTTTTGTTTTTCCCGGACAGGGTTCCCAGTTCGTCGGAATGGGGAAAGATCTGGCCGAAAACTTTGCTTCCGCACGGGAAGTTTTTCAAGAAGTAGATAATACCCTCAATCAAAATCTGTTTGAACTGATGACAAACGGCCCCGAACACGAATTGACGCTCACGGCCAACACTCAGCCGGCATTGATGGCTGTATCGATGGCTGTCGTCCGTGTCCTCGAAAAAGATTTTGGTATTGCCCTTAAAGACAAAGCTGCGTTTGTGGCCGGTCATTCGCTCGGCGAATATTCTGCCGCCTGTGCCGCCGGTGTATTCTCGCTATCGGACACCGCCCGTCTGCTCCGCGCAAGAGGCGATGCCATGCAAAAAGCCGTACCCTTCGGGGTTGGCGGCATGGCTGCCGTGATCGGTGTTTCCTTTAAGGACATCAACGCGCTGGCCGAAGCCTGCCGTGACGAAAACGCCATCTGCGTTGCTGCCAACGACAATTCCGACGGACAAGTCGTCCTTTCGGGACATATGGCAGCAATTGACAAAGCGGTTGAAATTGCCACGGAATTTGGCGCCAAACGCTGTATCAAACTGCCGGTTTCCGCGCCTTTCCACAGCCCGTTGATGCAACCCGCCGCCGAAACAATGGCCCGGGTGCTGATGGAAGTGGAAGCTCACCCGGCCGCTGTTCCGCTGATTTCAAATGTTCTGGCCGAACCCGTCAGCGACGAAAAAGAAATTATCAAACGCCTGGTTGAACAGGTTACCGGCACCGTCCGTTGGAGAGAAACCATGAATTATTTAAATGATCACTCGGTTACCGATATTTATGAACTCGGTGCCGGCAAAGTTCTCTCCGGCCTCGTTAAAAGAAGCTTCAAAGATATTCATACCGCTTCCGTATGCACGCCGGCGGATATTGAAGAACTGGCTAAAAACCTGTAGAAATTAACCCTCATAAAATAAGGAAAACACAATATGTTTGAAATTAAAGACAAAGTTGCTCTCATTACCGGCGCCAGCGGCGGACTCGGTGATAAAATCGCCCGCACTCTGCACGCTCAGGGCGCAATCCTCGCTTTAACCGACCGCAGTGCGGAAAGAATGGAAAAGCTTAAAGACGAACTCGGCGCCAATGTCGAATGTTTTGTAGCCGATTTGGGCGATTCCGAAGCGATTAACCAATTGGTTAAAGACGTTGAAGCCAAATTCGGCCGTATTGATATTTTGGTCAACAACGCCGGCCTAACCCGTGACAATCTTTTCATCCGCATGAGTGACGAAGATTGGCAGCTGGTTTTGGATGTCAACCTCACCGCCGGTTTCAAACTTGCCAAAGCCGCCGTTCGCGGTATGATGAAGCGCCGTTTCGGCCGCATTATCGGCATCGCGTCGGTTGTCGGCGTTACCGGCAATGCCGGACAGGCCAACTACTCCGCCTCCAAAGCCGGTATGATTGCCATGAACAAATGTCTGGCTCAGGAAGTCGGCTCCCGCGGCATCACCGTCAACTCGATCGCACCGGGTTTTATCAGAACCCCGATGACCGATGTTTTGCCTGATGACGTTAAAGCTGCTCTGCTGGCCAAAATCCCGGAAGCCAAACTCGGCGAAGCCCAGGATATTGCCAATGTGGTTGCTTTCCTTGCCAGCGACGAAGCTCAGTACATCACCGGCCAAACCATCAACATCAACGGCGGTATGGCGATGATCTAACCTCTAAGGTTAACAACAAAAATATAAAAACCCCGGAAAACCGGGGTTTTTATTTTCTAAACCAGAATATTAACAAAAAACAAAAAATTCACCTCAAAGAAACAAAATAAGATATAACCTTTTGAAATAAAAAATAAATTTTTTCTGAACGCTGTATTTAAAACAAAAATAATCCCGCCAAAGCGGGGTTATTCGTTTTAATTGCAGACTCTTTTATCCGGCGAATGACAATAGGCGCTTACCGGACAGTTGGCGCAGTCCGGCTTTTGTGCTTTGCAGACATATCGGCCGAACAAAACCAACCAGTGGTTAGCATACATCAGATATTTTTCCGGCAGCACTTTCAACAGATCTTTCTCCACCGCTTCAACCGTTTTTCCCTGACTGAAATCCAACCGATGGGCAATACGGAAAACATGGGTGTCAACCGCCATCGTCGGCTTGCCGTACCAGACATTGCGCAAAACATTGGCGGTTTTGTGCCCCACACCGGGCAGACTCTCCAATTGTGCCTGATCTTCCGGCACTTCACCGTTATAATCGCGAACCAAAATTTCGCTCATGGCAATCACGTTTTTGGCTTTGTTGTTATAAAGCCCGATGGTTTTAATATATTCTTGCTCTACCGGAAAATAATCACTAACCGTGTTTTTGGCAGTAATTCT
>CABUAP010000050.1 GCA_902489675.1 uncultured Azospirillum sp.
TAACCCTTGATTTTTCGTCTTGATTTTTGCTGCATTTTAACGTACCTTTTTTTGCGACAGGCAAAAATGATAAGATTTATTTTATTTTCAGTCTATTATCAGTTTTTTTATTTGCCGATACAGTCAAAAAAATACCGGGCGTTCGGCCCGGTATTTTTGAGTTTTATCGACGTCTGAGAAAGGATGGTATATCCAGATTGACATGATCTTCGTCATCGTCGGAAAAAGACGGGGTTACCGGTTCCTGATAATGTTCGTTTTCCATTTTTTTCTTACGATTACGTTTCGCAATGGAAAAACCGGTTACGCGTTCGATCAGGGTTGGGGTATATTCTTCTTCCTCGTCGTTAACAATCAGCTTTTCGACAGTTTCTTCCTTTTGAGGCGCAAAAAACTGAGGGTTATGGCCGAACAATTCCGGTTCTTCCTCTTCAACCGTTCTCGGTGTATTTTTGGCACTGAAGGTATTGCTTTGATTGGAGATCAGGCTTTCCAGCTGGGCATCGACATCGTTAAATTCGTTTTTGTTCAAAATGGCGTTGAACAGTGAGGAAGCTTGCGGCATCTCGTTGACGGAAGAGGGGGCGCGTGTTTGCGGATCTGCAAAAATTTCCGGCTCGGCGTTTGTGTTTTCCGGTTGTGCTTCTGTCTGGATCTCTACGGCAATTTCTTTTTCGCTGAGTTCCAGTGTTTCTTCCTCGGTTTCGTTTTCCTCTGTCGGTATTTCGCCGTTTTCTTCCGGGTCGGCAGGAATGGTGGCGGCAAACTTAGCCAGATTGGAATCGATTTCTTCACTCGGGGTTACCGGAATGATCGGTTCGTCGGAGTAGCTTTCTTCAATATAATTGGCCGGTTTGGGCTGAGGTTTGGTTTTGGGCATTTCGGCACGACCGCCTTCGATACCGGTGGCTACGATCGAAACACGGATTTTGCCGGCCAGGCTTTCGTCAAAGCTGGAGCCGAAAATGATGTTGGCTTCTTCATCAACTTCCTCTTTGATGCGGTTGGCCGCTTCGTCGATTTCAAACAAGGTGATATCCATGCCGCCGGTAATGTTGATCAGCACGCCTTTAGCGCCTTTCATGTTGCTGTCGTCCAAAAGCGGATTGGACAGAGCCTGTTCGGCAGCCTTGATTGCGCGGTCTTCGCCTTCTGCTTCTCCGGTGCCCATGATAGCTTTGCCTTTGTCTTCCATAATGCTTTTGATGTCGGCAAAATCGAGATTGATCAAACCGGGCATGATCATCAAGTCGGTAATGGAGCGCACTCCGTCGTATAATACATTGTCGGCCATGACGAAAGCGTCGGCTAAAGTAGTGTTTTTGTCGGCAATGCGGAACAGGTTTTGGTTAGGGATAATGATGATGCTGTCAACCGAAGAAGTAAAGTCGTTGAGCGCATCCTCGGCGATCTGATAACGGCGGCGCCCTTCAAACTGGAACGGTTTGGTGACAACGCCGATGGTGAGAATGCCTTTTTGTTTGGCAATGCGGGCAACAACCGGGGCTGCGCCGGAACCGGTACCGCCGCCCATACCGGCGGTAATAAATACCATATTGGCACCTTCCAGTTCTTTTTCAATTTCTTCGGCAGCTTCTTCCGCCGCTTTGCGGCCGACTTCGGGACAGGCGCCGGCGCCAAGTCCGCGAGTGGTTTCCACCCCGAGTTGGATCTTGCGGCCGGATTTGGAATTGGCAAGCGCCTGTGCGTCGGTATTGGCAACGATAAAATCAACACCTTCAAGGTTTTTGACGATCATGTTGTTGACGGCATTGCCGCCGCCGCCGCCGACTCCGATAACGGAAATGCGGGGTTTCAAAGTGATCATGTTGGTTTCCGGTACTGCTAATTTTATCGACATTGCTCGCTCCCAAAAGTATTGTGCTTAATCAATTTTTATATACAATATTTGAAAAGTGATTAAGGTTTCGTTACCAAAGCGCTATTTTTTGCAGATTTGTCAAAAGTTTTGTTTCAGCCAACCGAGGATGCGGCCAAAACGACCTTCTTCGTTTCCGACCGGTTTGCTGATGATTTTGTTGGGTTTGCGCTCGGTATAATTGATGACAAACAAAAGCAGGCCGATTACCGAAGAAAATGCCGGAGACTGGAGTACCGGATAGTTTGAGATATCCAGCATATTGGCAATATTGCGCGGCCGTCCCAGACGTACCTGTTTGTCCAAAATCATGGCGGCAACTTCCCGCATCCCCGATAACAAAGATCCGCCGCCGGTTAGAACAATGCGGTGACTGTTAATGTCTTTTAAGCCGTGGTCGGCCAGTTTGCGGTTGACCATTTCAAACATTTCTTCCACCCGAGGGGTGATAATGCCGATCAATTCGGATTTCGGCACTTGTTTGATCAAGCTGTCGTCTTCTTCGCCGACCGGATAGACATTGATGGTTTCATTTTTGTCCTGCGAGGTCATGAAAGCGCAGCCGTGCAGAGTTTTTAAGCGTTCCGCATGGGTGAAAGAAGTGGTTAGTCCCCAGGCAATGTCGTTGGTAATGTTATTGCTGCCGACTCCGATTGAACCAAAATAAACCGGGTGTCCGTGTTTGAAACTGGCAATGCTGGTGGTGCCGCCGCCGATGTCAACGACAGTAGCGCCGAGTTCTTTTTCGTCATCAACCAGACAAGATAGCCCCGAGGCATAAGATGACAAAGCTTTTTCGGCAATTTCCAGGTGCGAGTTGTCGAGTACCGTTTTGACATTACGGTATAAGATTTCCGGTACTAAGCCGAGCAGCACATCGACCGACAGATTTTCGCCGTAAAGATTGCGCGGGTCGTTGGTTTCTTCGCCGAAATCAAGCCGGTAGCCGGTCGGCAGGCAGTGGATCAACTCGTTGTTTTCGACATTGATTTTATTGATGCCTTTTTCGATAACCTTTTTGATGTCGGTTTCCGATACCGGTTTGGATTTGTTTAAATTAATTGCCGAGCGTTTGATGCTGCTTTTTACCCGGTCGCCGGAAATGTTGACGATAATGCGGCTGACACGTTCGTTGGCCATTTGTTCGGCAGCTTCCACCGCGTCACAGACAGAGTAGGTTGCTTGTTTGATATCGGTGATCATGCCGTTTTTGATGCCTTTGGAGGCATTGTAGCCATAGCCGGCGATGCTGATTTTCTGATCGCGGCTGATGCGGGCAATAACGCAGCATACTTTGGATGAGCCGATATCCAAAGCGGCAATTGTGGTCAATCGGTTGAATGAATGAGTCACGATTTTATGCCTTTCGCTGTCAAATGTTGCTTTCATCTTCCGAACCAAGCTCCAGATGTTCTTCATCCGAGGCCTTGCGCGGTTTTACCAAAACTTTATTGGCAAATCTTAAATCAATGATGGTTAATTTACGTTTAAGAAGTCCCTGTGTTTTGTTTAATTTTA
Organism: uncultured Azospirillum sp.; assembly: GCA_902489675.1. Classification (GTDB taxonomy): domain Bacteria; phylum Pseudomonadota; class Alphaproteobacteria; order RF32; family CAG-239; genus JAFUYI01. Next base: position 3,398 of record CABUAP010000050.1, read on the forward strand.
GCAATTTTTTCCACGCTTTGTCCATATCTTCGGCCGGCAGTTTTACCGTTATGCCTTTTTCGATGTCGTCTAAAATCAGGTTCCAGCGGCGTCCGGAGATAAAATTGGCGGCTTTGATCCGCGGATATAATTCGTTTTCGCCGGAAATGACGGTCAGCAGTTCGTTTAAATGTTTCGGCGCATCACGGCCGACAATCAGCAGTACCGGATGTGAGGGAACAAAATCGGCACGGATCACGGCGCCGTCGGTATCAATCGGATAAAAACTGTTGTTAATTTGCCACAATGAGCGCACCTCGCGTTCAACCAAATTGATCTTCAAAATATTGGGCTGGTATGAGCGGCTGATAACGGCTGACTTGACCCACGGCAGTTGTTCAATGTCGTTTTTCATCTGCCGGATATCAAGGCGGAGGATATTATCGCCGCGTCGGGTGTTGACAATGTTGTTGATGTCTTCAATGGCTGTTTTGTTACGGCCATAGACTAAGATGTCGTCAACGGTAAAGCCTAGGTATGAAGTCAGGCCGTAAAAATAGTCGGAAAGGGAAACGAGCTTTTGCGAAACCAGATTGTTTTTGGCAATGATCATGCCGAGAGAAGAAAAGCCAAGCAACACAAACAGCAGAATATTGCCGATCAGGCGATAGGGCCAAAGTCTCGGCAAATAAACTTTGCGGTCTGCCGGCAGCGGCGCTTTGGCCGGTGCGGCGGCGGAATCTGTTGTTGGGGTTGTCATGGTTATTTTTCAATTCCTACTCTTTTAATTTCCCATTCGAGGGTAATAAAGGTCTGTTGCCGAACTCTTTGAATAATCGTTTCTCCCAAAGTTTCAATGTCTTTGGCGGTGGCGTTGCCAGTATTGATCAGAAAATTGCAATGTTTTTCGGAAACTTTGGCGCCGCCGACGACAAGATCCGCACAACCGGATTTTTGGATCAATTCCCATGCTTTTAAACCTTCGGGATTTTTAAAAGTGGAACCGGCCGTTTTTTGATTATAAGGCTGGCGGGCTTTGCGGTATTGTTTGTGTTCCTCAAGCAAACGGCTGATTTCCTCGCGTGCGGAAGGTTCGGTCTTGAAAGTGATGGACAGGATAATCCAGTCATCGGGAAACAAGCTGCTGCGGTAAGACAGGCCGAGATCCGTTGCGGTTACGGTTTTGATTTTGCCTTCGCCGTTCATAATTTCGGCATTGAGCATCACATCGCCGACCTCTCGCCCGAAGCAGCCGGCGTTGGTTTTGACCGAGCCGCCGATGACGCCGGGGATGGAACAGAGAAACTCCAGCCCGCCGAGTTCGTGTTTGAGCAAATATTTTTTCAAATCTGCATTGCGAAAGCCGGCGCCGCAGGTAATACTGCCTTCATTGATGCGGATTTTTTGAAAATAAACGCTGTCCAGTTTAATTACAACGCCGGGGATGCCGCCGTCCCTAACTAAGAGGTTGGAGCCGCCGCCGATCAGGCAGACGGGCACATTATGCGGTTTATTGCGCAGAAAATGCGCCAGATCTTCGGCATCTTCGGGGATATACATGATTTCCGCATTGCCGCCGACCCCAAACCAAGTATGGCGCGCCAGACAGATGTTTTGCAGATAACGGCCGCGAACTTGAGGCAGGATTTTGGTCAAAGGATCTTGATGCGGCATTTTGAAACGGATACGAAACATCTTATTTCTCCGTGGTCTTTTTGACCGCGGGGGTAATGATTTTATTTTCAATCAGTTCGGCCAAACGTACCGCGGCATCGGTAATAGCGAACTTTTTGGTATTTTCGGCCATAACTTTTAGTGATGCGGGCGTTTGCATCAGATCGTTTAAGACCGTAGCCAACACTGTCGGAGAAAAATCTTTTTGGGCGATGACGATGCCGCCTTTGTTGGTTTTAAATTCGGCAGCGTTGGAGGTTTGGTGGTCGTCAGCGGCGGTGGGCAGCGGAACCAATACCGCCGGGATGCCGGCAGCGGCAATTTCGCAGACGGAAGAAGCGCCGGCTCGGGAAATAATCAGATGAGTTGCGGCATAAAGTTCGGGCATATTTTCAAAAAAGTGCGAAATTTCGAGCGAACATTTGGCGCCTTCATAGGCGGTGCGGACAGTTTCGATATCTTCACCGCGGCATTGCTGGGTCATCCGAATCCGTTTTTGCAGCTTGGTGTCCAGTTGTTTGATCGCTTCGGGGATAACTTCTGAAAAAATTTTTGCCCCCTGTGAACCACCCAACACCAATATATTAAACGGCAGCGTTTTTCCGGTTTTGGGGTAGGGATGCTCATAGAGTTCGGCGATTGCTTTGCGAATCGGCATACCTGTCTGTACGGTTTTGCGTCCGGTCGGTGCATATTTGGTTTTTTTGAAACTGGAGGCAACCACGGTGGCATAGCGTCCGAGAAACCTGTTGGTGCGGCTCATGACCGAGTTTTGTTCATGGACGATCAGGTCGGTGCCGAGCAGGATGGCGGCCATTGAACAGGGAAAAGAAGCGTAGCCGCCAAAACCGACGACGCAGGCCGGGCGTTCTTTTAAGATCAGGCGCATACATTGCAGGACGCCGATGCCGGTTTTAAACAGGCTTTTGATTTTGAACCATTGGGATTTGCCCATGACGGCGCCGGCACAAACGGCAAAATTGGGGATTTTGCCAAGCATTCCGCGGTAGTTGTTTTGTCCGCGTTTATCGGTTACAAGCATCAGCCGGTAGCCGCGGCGGGAAAGTTCCTCGGCCAAAGCTTCGGCCGGGTAGACGTGTCCCCCGGTGCCGCCGGCGGTAAGGATAATCAGCGGTTTTTTTCTTTTTTTCTGTTTAGATGTCATCTTTGTCCTCCGCATGAACGTTTTTGCGCGTGATGGCCAGCAGCATACCCATACCGATTGCGGTGGCAATGATTGATGAACCGCCGTATGAGATAAAAGGCAGGGTCATGCCTTTGGTCGGCATCAGGTGCAAGGTTGAAGCCATATTAATAATTGATTGTAACCCGAAAGAGGCTGCCAGTCCAGAGGCAGATAAAATAATGAACAAATTGTTGTCTTTGCATGAAATAATCATCGAACGGATCACAATGACTGCATAAAGCCCGATAATGGTCAGGCACAAAAATACGCCGTATTCTTCCGCTGCGACGGCATAGATAAAATCGGTGTGCGCATCGGGGATCGAAGAGCGGACAATGCCTTCGCCGGGACCGCGGCCGAATAAGTTGCCGCTTTGAAAAGCTTCTAGCGATTTTTTGACTTGGTAGCTGAGTTCGCCGCCCGATGCCAAAAACTGGTGGATGCGGATTTGAAAATGAGGGAAAACAAAATAGGCGGTAATAATTGCCGCTATACCGATAACCCCGGCGGCGCCGAGCAGCAGCAGCGGCATTCCGTTTAGAAAAAACTGGAACAGCCAAACGGCGGTGATAACCATGGTCATGCCGATGTCGGGCTGGCGGACGATGAGCAGCGCGGTGAACAAAAACAGAGCGGTTGAGAGCAGATTGCCGGGAAATTCCGGATGCTGGCGCTGACCGTCAAACAGCCAGGCGGCGGTGACAATGAAAAAGGGTTTGACAAATTCCGACGGTTGAAGTGAAAAACCGAAAATAACCAACCAGCGGGCGGCGCCTTTATTGGCTTCGCCAAAGAAAAAAGTGCAGATCACAAGCATGATGGCTGCCAGATAGCCGACCAGAGCAAGCCGACGGATAAATTTGAGCCGCTGCATAGACAAGGCGATCATGACCATATAGGCCAAAGGTGCAAAAAACAGGTGCCGTTTGATGAAATGGTAACTGTCAAAGCCGATGCGGGTGGCAACAGCCGGGCTGGCGGAAAAAGTGAGCAAAATGCCTAAGATAATGAGAATGCTGATACTAGCCAAAAGCGTTTTGTCAACGGTCCACCACCAGTTGGCAAGAAGGCTTTTGTTGTTATGGGAAAAGATCAGCACTTTATCTATCCTCCGTCAGAAAATCAGAGCAGATACGCCGATGACGGCTGAGATAACCGCGACAATGCGAAAACGGGCGACCACGGTGGTTTCTTTCCAGCCCAGCTGTTCAAAGTGGTGATGGATCGGCGCCATCAGGAACACACGGGTTTTAGTGCGTTTATACCAAAAAACCTGAATCATGACCGAAAGCGCTTCGATCACAAAAACAAAGCCGATAACAGCCAACAGAATTTCGTGTTTGGTCATAACGGCAACGGTACCGAGCAGAGCCCCCAAGGAAAGTGAACCGGTATCGCCCATGAACACTTTGGCCGGGGCGCTGTTAAACCACAGAAAACCGAGGCAGGCGCCGGCGGCAGCCGCACAGACGACCGCCACTTCGCCGCAGCCGGGAATAAAAATGCTGCGGAAGTTTATTGTTTCGGGAAAACCGGTGGTAAAAGCAATGATGCCGAAAGCGGCAAAAGCGGTCAGGCAAAGGCCGCCGGCCAGTCCGTCCAGCCCGTCGCTTAAATTGACGGCATTTGACGCGCCGGCAATGACGATCATGGCAAACGGCAGGTAAAACCACCACAGGTCAAAAATATAATTGAGATAAGGAATGCTCAGGCTGAAACGCAGGTTCTCCGTGGTGTTGGCGGTGACCATCCAGACGACGGCAAAGGCAGTGACAAACTGCAGCAGGAGTTTCATTTTGGCGGTCATGGCATCGGGGGTTTGTTTTTTTACTTTAACGTAGTCATCGGCAAAACCGGTGGCGCCGAAAACAAAAATTACGGCCAGACAAAGCCAGACGAAAATGTTAGTTAAGTTGCACCAGAGCAGAGCGGAAAGCACAATTGCCGCAAGGATCAGGATGCCGCCCATGGTCGGGGTGCCTTTTTTGGTCTGCAGATGGCTTTGCGGACCGTTTTCACGGATGGGCTGCCCCAGTCCCTGACAAGCGTGAAGCATAGCAATAAATTTGTTCCCGGCAGCCAAAACAATAGCCAGGGCGGTCAAAAATCCTGCCAAAATGCGGACAAGCAATATCTGGTCAGGTGAAAACAAAGCGGCAAACATCGGCATCTTCCTTAAGAAAACGAAATTTTCTTTATAAAATAGGCGGAATATA
>CABUAP010000051.1 GCA_902489675.1 uncultured Azospirillum sp.
TGGTGGTACTCATTATCGTGCCGACGCTCGTGTTGATCATTAACGTTATTGACAGCCAGCTAAGCGTTTTTATCAGCGTTATCCCCAACTACATCACATCCCTGCTGAAAAAAGCGGAACCGCTGATAAACGAACTGAAAGGGCTTTTCCCGGCGCTTGATGCCGAAAGAATCCGCGGTTATATGCACGACAATATGGCCAACAACCTGAAAATTCTCGGTAAAATCCTTCGCAGTTTGATCTCGAGCGGCATGGCAATTGTCAACCTGATCTCACTGCTGCTGATCACGCCGGTTGTTGCTTTTTATATGCTGCGCGATTGGGACAAATTTATTGCCAAAGTTCGCAGTCTGCTGCCCCGAAAATCAAAAAAATCGATTGAACAGCAAGCACGCGAAATCGACCGCACGCTGGCCGGGTTCATTCGCGGACAACTGAGCGTATGCGTCATTCTCGGCAGCTTTTATGCCATCGGTCTGCATATGGTCGGGCTCGATCTGGGATTACTGGTCGGTTTTCTGGCCGGAATTATTTCTTTTATTCCTTATGTCGGCACCATTTCCGGTTTCATCATCAGTATGGCGCTGGCATTTGCTCAGTTTGATACCATGATGCCGATTTTAAGCGTTATGATCGTTTTTGTGGTCGGACAATTTCTGGAAGGTAACTTCCTTACCCCCAAACTGGTCGGCGACAACGTCGGCCTGCACCCGGTCTGGGTTATGTTTGCTTTGCTGGCCGGCGGTGTTTTGCTCGGCTTCCTCGGTTTGATGATCGCCGTCCCGGTTGCAGCCATAATCGGTGTTTTGATCCGTCACGCCATTATCAATTATAAAAAAAGCAGCCTCTATCTTGAAGATTAGGCTAAAAACCCTCCGGCGAACTGGGGATTCTATGGAAAAGGCACCAATTGGTGCCTTTTCCATACAGCTTCTTCATTTAGGGCTGATATGGAACGTTTTCTAACGACACCTTAGCATTCCCCCTCCTTAAATGGGAAATATCTGCAGGGTTTATAAGAAAAAACAGGAAATCGGACATCTGGTTCCCTGTTTTCACCAACTTTTTCTACCGTGCTCTGTCAAAGGCTTGCTTCTCCCCAATCATGAAAAAACTCTCCTTTAGGAGAGTTTTTTATCCTAGAAATTTTGATCGTATTTTCTAGCGGTTATTACTGTTATCCTTAACCATACCGGCAGAAATAACATTATTTTGCGGCTTGCGAACCCGACGCACCTTGACCGGTTTGGGCAGGCTCACTTTTTCCACCCGTTCGCCTTCGCCGCATTGATAAGCTTCCCACTGTTCGCCAACCGGCGCTGCCGGCGCACCGGCATCACCATCGGCACTGCCGGACGGTATTGGATCTCCCTCATCGTAACGCCGTTCAGATTCTGCTTCCGGCACAAACTCTGCTTCATTGGCATCAAGTTCTGTCACCTCTGCGATATGATCTTCTTTTTCAACCGTATTTTCGCGTGCAAGTTCCTCGGTTCGGACAAACTCAGCCGGTTCATAAGCATCTTCCGTTGCTTTCAATATCTCCCGGCACTTGAGCATTTCCTCATTCACCATTTGGTCAAGGATATCTCCCATCACCGCGTCTTTTTCATACAAATCCAACACGGCCGTTTCCATATCGCCGGTCAAATGGATTTTATCTTCCGGCACGGTTTCAAGCATTTTTTCAAAAAAATTCGGCTCCCGTTCCCGCAAAGCGAAATGATGCGTATCCAATTCGTCAAAATCGCGGGTATCGACATCATTGGCAAACTGTTTGAAATAATAGTCGCCCTGCTTGTTTTGATAAAGGGAAAGACCAAACTGGTACATATATTCTTTCAGGGCTTCTTCAATCAACTCGGGACGAGAAAGCAGATCATCCTCATAATCAAACTCGTCATCCTCGTCTTCAAAATCCCAACGGCCGTATTTCAGCTTTTTATCTTTGATGCGTTTCAGCTTCTTTTCCTTGAGAAGACGGTGCATCTTAAACAGCCGTTCCATTTTTTTTAAGATTGTTTCTTCATCCATCAGTCCAAACTCCCTGAAATTTGCTTTGATTATAACATATAAAAAGTAAATTTAAACCTAATTTACAAATTTTACCGTAAATTTAGCCGAGGATCATCACAATCATTCCGCCTGTTTCTCACTTTTAAAAAACTTTTCCTTCCCCATGGTTCAAATATTATAAAATCAAAAAAATTGCGATTATATGAAAGATTTTGCTTGCAATTTTTTAACATTCGTTATACATACCTACCCGAATGTATATTTAATTTAGAAAAGAAAATGGCGCGCAAAACCCGTGAAGAAAGCGAAAACACCAAAGCTTTGATCCTAAAATCGGCTTTAGATTGTTTTTACGAAAAAGGCTTCTCCCGCACAACTTTCGAAGATATTGCCCTGCGCATTAATCTGACCAAAGGTGCGGTTTATTGGCATTTTAAAAATAAAGCCGAATTGTTGGCCGAACTGATCCGCCAACGGATTGAACAAGACCGGCAGGCAATACGCCAGCCCGGCTTCCGTCAACGAGTTGCGTGAATTTTTCCGCCGCGAAGCCGAACATATAGAACAAAGCCCGGAAGTGAGAAAATTTATCTTTTTCACTTTGTTCCAAGTGGAATGGTCGGACAGCGTGTTCAATCAGGTTCAGGCCAAAACCGGAGAAATTCATGATTTTCATTTCAAAACGGCAAAACACGCCTTGACAGCCGCTAAAAAAAATGGAGAAATATCCGACCGCACTGATATCAAATTAATCAGTACGATCATTGTCAGTGTCTGGCGCGGTCTGATCAATACATATGTATGTAAGGAAGTACAGTTTAGTCTTTCCCAAGCATTTCTGGAAGGATTTGACGCAGTGATTGAAAAAATCAAAAATTGAAAGGTGAAGGAAAATGAAAGTTGGAAAAATGAGCAATCGCAAAATATTAAGACAGGTTGTTGTCTTATGTTTGTGTGTCGCAGCCGGCTGGTTTTTAAAAACAAAACTCAGCCCCCAGTCCATGATGACGGCTGCCGGCGCCGGCGGTGATCCGTTTGTACTGGTGGAAGAAGCACAATTAAAAGACGTTGCCCCGGCTCAAAAATTTATCGGTCATGTGGAGGCCGTTAACGAAGTAAACATCCAGCCGCAAGTCAGCGGATATTTGGAAAAAGTTTTGTTTAATGAAGGCTCATTGGTCAAAAAAGGCGACATTTTGTTCGTGATCGAACAACAGAAATATATCGCTACCGTAGACCTGCGCAAGGCCGAACTGGACAAAGCCAAAGCCAGCTTCACCCAGTTGGAAAAAGAATACAAACGGCAAAAATCGCTCAATCAGCAAAAATTTGCTTCCGAATCCAAACTGGACGAAGCTTATTCCAATATGTTGCAGGCTCAGGCCGCGGTCAAACAGGCGGAAGCAAACTACGAGCTGGCCAAAATCGATCTTGAACACACCGAGATTCGTTCGCCGATCAACGGCTATATCGGCAAAGCTCTGATCACCGTCGGCAACTACGTCAGTACCTCAAGCGGCACCATGGCCAATATTGTGCAGACCGACCCCGTTCGCGTTGTCTTTTCCGTTACCGATAAAGAAATGCTCGATTTAAAACGCGACTACGGCAAACGCGGCGGCGAAGTAAGCAGCAAAATCATTCTTGCCAACGGCAAAACAATCAAAAAAACGATCCTTTCCCGTTTTAATGACAACTCGATCAATACCGGCACCGCTACGATGTCGATTTATTCCGAATTTGCAAACGATGACGGTATGCTGATCCCCGGCGGCTATGTAGATATTCTGATCGGTTCGGGAACCGAACAAAATGCGGTTGTTATCTCACAGGCGGCATTGGCACAGGACGAACACGGCAACTACGTTATGGTTGTAAACAATGACAATGTTGTCGAACAAAAACGCATTGTTTTGGGTGACGTCATCGATAACCAGCAGGTTGTGACTTCCGGTCTCAAAGCCGGTGATAAAGTCATCATTCAGGGACTGCAAAAAGTAACCGACGGCAAAAAAGTCCGCATCGGAACAGTCGGTGAACAGACTTCGGAAGGAAAATAGTTTATGTTTTCAAGGATTTTTATTGAACGACCGCGTTTTGCGATGGTCATTTCGATTGTGCTGACACTTGCCGGCGCAATCGCCACCTTCTCGCTGCCGATCACTCTTTATCCGGAAATTACCCCGCCGACTATTCGGGTTTCGGCAACATACCCCGGCGCCAGCGCCGAAGTTATCGCCAACACGGTCGGTATTCCGCTTGAAGAAACAATCAACGGCGTAGAAGATATGCTTTACATGGACTCATCTTCGGATGCAACCGGCAGCTACGGCCTGACCGTGACTTTTAAAGTCGGTACCGATCCGGATATGGCACAGGTAAAAGTTCAAAACCGCGTGCAACAGGCTTTGAGCAAATTGCCGGCAGAAGTTCAGCAGCAGGGTATTACCGTCAGCCGCCGTTCATCTGACCAGCTCGGGTTTTTGACCGCGCGTTCCCCCAAAGGTACGCACGACACCTTATTCCTCAGCAACTATGTTCAAAACAACGTAAAGAAAAACCTGATCAGGGTGGACGGCGTCGGCGAAGTTAACGTCTATGCGCCGCCGCTTTCAATGCGCGTATGGCTGGATGCGGACAAAATCACGGCGCTCAATCTGCCGGTATCTGCCATCCAAGCCGCCATCGAAAGCCAAAACATTCAGCCTTCATTAGGTAAAGTCGGCTCCATGCCGGGTGACGGCAGCCAGCAAATGGTATATGCTTTGCTCAGCAGCGGCCGTATTAACGACGTTGAAGAGTTTAAACAAATCATTGTGCGCACCGACGAAGAAGGCGGACTGGTTCGTTTGGGTGACGTTGCCAAAATTGAAATCGGGCAAGAAGATTACAATTCCCAGTCACAATTTGACGGTGCGCCTTCGGTAGCTATTGCCGTTAATATGCTCTCCGGCGCCAATGCGATTAATGCAATGACCAATCTCCGCGCAGAAATGGCTCGTCTGGAACAGTTCTACCCCGATGATGTTGAAATCTTTGTTGCTTATGATGCGACGGAATATATCACCTCTTCCATCGAAGAAGTGGTCTTCACGCTGATTTTGACTTTTGCTCTGGTGGTTGCCGTCTGCTACATCTTTTTGCAAGACTGGCGGGCTGTTTTGGTACCAACCTTGACCATTCCGGTATCTATTTTCGCAACATTCGCCGTTTTGCTCGCTTTGGGCTACAGCTTAAACACCCTGACTTTGTTCGGTTTGGTGTTGGCGATCGGTCTGGTGGTGGACGATGCGATCGTTGTGGTCGAACGTGTTCTATTCCTGATGGAAAATGAAAAACTGGCACCAAAACAAGCAACAATCAAAGCCATGGAACAAGTATCGGGAGCTATTGTCGCCACCACTTTGGTATTGTTGGCGATCTTTGTGCCGATTGGGTTTATCGGCGGTATCACCGGTAAAATTTATCAGCAATTTGCGGTTGCCATTTCAACGGCGGTTGCATTCTCGGCCTTAAACGCCCTGACCTTGTCACCGGCCTTGTGCGCAACCATGTTGCGCCCGCTGAAACCGTTTCAGCACGGCCCGCTGTTCTGGTTCTCTCGCGCTGTCGACAAATCACGTGACCGCTATGCCAGTATCGTGGGCATTGCCAGCCGTAAAATCAGCGTTATCGCACTGATTTTCGGCCTGATTGTTGCCGGGATTTTTGGTTTGCTGCAAATCAGCCAAACCAGCTTTATCCCAAGTGAAGACCAAGGTGCTTTCTTTATCAACATTCAGCTGCCGGAAGGCGCATCGCGCGAACGTACCGACAAGCTGGCACAAAAAATTATCCCGTTGATTTTGGAAGAAAAAGGCGTAGCACATGCAATGAACATCACCGGTCACAGCATCATCGGCGGTTCCGGTGAAAACGTTGCGTTTATCATCACGATGCTCGAACCCTGGGCCAAACGTACGGATAAAGAGTTGTACTCAACCAACATCTTAAACCGGATTCAGGCCAAAATCGGCAACTTCCCTCAAGCCAACATCAATATGTTTGAAATGCCGGCCATTCAGGGACTTGGCAGCACCAACGGTATGGACTTCCGCCTGCAGGCTTTGGATTCTCCGGATCCCAAAAAACTGGACGCCGCTTTACAGGGCTTCCTCGGCCGCCTAAATCAATCACCGTTTGTGTCCTATGCCTTCTCGACCTACAACGCGACCACACCGCACATATTTGTCGATATTGATCGCGCCAAGGCAGAATCCATGAAAGTCACAACCGGTAATATCTATGGCACTTTGGGACAATACCTCGGTTCGTCGTACATTAACGACGTCAACTTCGGTACGCAGGTAAACAAGGTGATCATTCAGGCCGATTGGCAGCACCGACAAGGGGTTAACAATATCAGCAGCCTGTATGTTCAAAACAGCTTGGGCGAAATGGTTCCCTTGGGTGGCATGATCAACTTGAGCAAGGTTCTGGCACCGAGCACCATCGATCGTTACAACCAGTATCCGGCGGCAGCCATCAATATTGTCGGCAACCAAGCCTTCAGTACCGGCGAAGCCATGAATGCCATCGAACAACTGGCCAAGGAAGCCCTGCCGAATGGTTACAGCTACGAATGGTCGAGCATGAGCTATCAGGAAAAGGCCAACCAGGGGCAAATCGGTTACCTGATTGCTCTGGCGCTGACTTTTGCCTACCTGTTTCTGGTTGCACAGTATGAAAGCTGGAGTACCCCGATCCCGGTTCTTGCCTCAGTTTCCGTTGCCATGGTTGGCGCCCTGCTCGGCTTGTTCATTCACGGACTGCCGCTCAGTATTTATGCCCAACTGGGGCTGATTCTGCTGGTCGGTCTGGCTGCCAAAAACGCGATTCTGATTGTTGAGTTCTCCAAGGAAGAGCGCGAAAATGGCACTTCCATCAACAAAGCCGCAATGATCGGTCTGAAAGAACGGTTCCGCGCGGTATTGATGACGGCCTTCACCTTCATCCTCGGCACTCTGCCGATGGTGGTTGCCACCGGCGCCGGCGCCAACAGCCGAATCGCCATCGGTGTACCGGTATTCTACGGAATGCTGGTCGGCACCATGGTCGGTCTGATTGTTATTCCGATGCTCTACGTTCTGTTCCAGACGTTGACAGAAAAGGTAAGCGGACCGGTCAAAGTCAAAAAAGCCGAAAAGCAGGCCTGAGGATCAATCAGCAACAAAAAACTCCGCAATCTCCAGATTGCGGAGTTTTTTTTGTTGCCCAAAACAGATTTTTGTTTAAAACTAAAAGCCGGGCTGAACCCAATCGGCACAATCACCATATCGGAAACAAAAGGAGGAACCATGAACAAATTTTTCTATATTTTATTGGCGGGCACCGTCCTTGCCGGCTGCTCGCCGAAATCTCAAATCTGCGGCACTTATAAAGGCCTGCTGCCTGCGGCCGACGGTCCGGGCATTGACATGACGCTGCAGCTTAACGCCAATAACACTTTTGTCAGCAAACTCGTCTATGTCGGTCAAAAAGACGGCACCTTCAACGAAAAAGGAACCTACAGCATTGACGGCAACGTCATCAAACTGGAAACCGACAACGAAATTTCCTATTACAAAAAGGAAAAAGGACAGCTGCGACTGCTGGATTATGAAAAACAGGAAATCACCGGCGCTTTGGCAAACAATTATATCTTAAAGAAAACCAAAGACTGCGCGGGAAAGGCCGAAAATGCAAAATAAGGAACCGGAACTGAAAGAAGAAGAACGGCAAAAATGTGAAATCTGGACCCGGATTATGGGTTATTTCCGCCCGCTTTCGGTTTTCAACCCCGGCAAAAAATCAGAATTTTGCGAACGCCATTATTTCAGCGAAAGCAAGGCGACAGCAGCAGATAAAACAAAGGAGAACATACCAGAAAATAGCGGGAAAAAAGGTGAAAACATATTGCCAAATCAAGCGAAAAATGCTACATCTCGGGAAGATAATTAACCTAGACAAGAGTCCCGAAATATGACAAAATTGGAAGAAATATTTGAACGCGTCCATCGAAGCAATATGTCCAAACTTGTAGACGGCAAACCGCTGAAAAGAGAAGACGGAAAATTTTTGAAAGGCCCCAACTACCGGCCGCCTTTCCTTGATGATTTGGCATAATCCCTTCAGTTTTTAAAACACTTTTTGACACCATTGCCTTTCAAACAAACAGGTAATGGTGTTGTTGTATTTAGCACCTGCCCTTTTTGAAAGATAATTTTTGCGGACATAAATCGCCCTGTTCT
>CABUAP010000052.1 GCA_902489675.1 uncultured Azospirillum sp.
GGAAAAGTGTTTTTTTCTATAGCATTTTAAAAAAAAGATGGTAAAATTAACTATTATTTAAGAAATTAACGATTGGGGGATCAATAATGAACAAATTTTATTCTTTGTTGCAAACCGGTGTTTCAGCAGTTGCCTTATGTTGCTTTTCCGGCGCGGTATTTGCGGCGGATGTTTCCAGCGAAGGCGAATTGAAAAGCGTTTTGCAAGCCGGCAGCGATGTGACGTTGACCGGCGATATTCTTTTGAACGGCAATCTGCCGGAAGCTGCGGCCGGTGATTTTACGGTTGACGGAAAGTCGCATACTTTGTCGGGAAAGTTGGTGGAAATTAACGATGGTGAAGAGCTGGTGCAAAGCGTCAGCGGTTTTGTTATCGGCGCCGGGGCAAATGCGGATTTTACCGATTTGTCGATTAAAGATATGAAGCAGGCGATTGTCAACAACGGTACGATCGGCAGTATTAACGGGATGACTTTTGAAAATAATATGGTCGAAACGACCGGTTCGGCTGCCAGAGGCGGTGCGATTGAAAACAGCGGAACAATCGGCACTGTTTCCAATTCCGTTTTTCGTAACAACTCGGCAATTGCGCACGATTCTAATGCTTTTGGCGGAGCGATTGCCAATACCGGCGGCAATGAGTTGACGCTGATTAATACCAGTTTTTATGATAACTTTGCACAGACAATTTATACCCCAGCCGAAGGCGGAGATGAGGAGGCTTCTTCTTTTGCAGCCGCCGGCGGTGCTGTTTATTCTAACGGCAACCTGAATATTATTGCCCGTGGTCAGGATGTTGTTTTTTCCGGTAACCATGTTTTAACACCGCCGGTCGAAGAAAGCGGTGGCGATACCGGTGAAGGCGGCGATACCGGAGAGGGAGGAGATACCGGTGAAGATACTTATTCTGTCGATACAATGGTTGCTCCTATGGATGACGGCGGTGAAGAAGGTGAGGAAGGCGAAGAAGAGGTTATTCCGGAGTCGACAAGTAACGCGATCGCCATGGAAGGCGGGGTTCTGAATTTGATTACAGACGGCGGCCGAATTATTTTTGACGATGGTATCAGCAGTGTAAATTCTGATTATGATCTCAATATCGGCGGTGATGATGAAGTTGTGTTCAACAATTCGGTAACCGGGGTCAACAACTTTTTACTTGATAATTCGTTTCTGACTTTAGGACAAAACGGCAGTTTGTCGGTGAAAAACTATACGGTTAAAGGTGATTCTATTTTGACCGTGACGGTAAACCCGGATGAACTGACTGCTTCTCATATATCTGTGGAAGGCGATGTGGTTGGTACAACAAGTGTTGTGGTACAGGCCACTTCAAAGACGGTTATCTCTTCCGATAAGTCGATTTTGTTTGTATCGGCGGAAGGTGATAATCCGGAAACCAAAGGTGACTTTGTCGTTTATCGTGTATATGGCAGTCCGTATATGTGGAAGATAGATTATGTCGCACCGTCCGGTGATGATGAAGAAGGCGGCGAAGGTGGTGTTGAAGGTGGCGGCACTTTGTCGCCATCTGTATCGGCGGCCGATGACGGTACTGATGCCGGTGGTGATGAGGGCGGCAGTGAAGGCTCCGGCGATGAAGGCGGTTCCGAAGAAGGATCGGGAACGGCGGCCGGCTGGTATCTGTCGATGACCGACGAATCGAACCCCGATTTTCGCCCGATGGCGCCGGAAATTGCATCGTTTTTGGCTTTGCACAGTGCGGCGGTTGAACAAAACCGCGGGGTTATGAGCAGCGTTCGTAACTCGGTCGGCGCCAATAAGTTCTTGCTGAAACGCTATAATGTTCTGTATGAGGATGGTTATCGGACAAAGGCGGTTTCGCATTTATGGGCCAATCCGGTTTATCGCTATGTACAAGTGAGCGCCCCGCAGGAATGGGATGCGACAATCGCCGGTTTTGACGCCGGGTTAGATTTGCAAAGCGATGCTTCAAACAAGCTTGGCGCGTTCGGATCTTATCGTTATGGTACTTATGATATTAGTGAAAAAGGGTATTTCAAAGCCAATATGGGCAGCGAAATCGAAATTTCGAGCTTCTTGCTTGGTTTGTATTATCGTTATGACTACAACAATTTCTGGACTTTTGCGACCGCATATGCCGGTACTCAGCACGCTGAAATTGAAACTGATGACCATTTGAAGACTGATGCCGATGCGATGCAGTATGGTGCGGGCATTGAGATGGGATATGCTTTTGTAACCGGTTATAACTGGACACTGGAACCAAGTCTTGGTGTTTTCTACACCGGTATTGATTATGACGATATGAAAGACGAGTATGGCAAGAGCGCCGAATATTCCATGCTGCATCAGATTGAGGGTGAATTTGGCGTCAAATTGGAAAAGACCATCGATCATGTATATGGCTACAGCAAGGTGTATATCAAGCCAAGTGTTATTCAGACTATTAACTTTGGCAATGAAGTCAAAATCACGCATCTGGGCAAAGTAGATTCGCTTGACGATCAGACGCTCGGACGAATTGAGCTTGGCGGCCGCTATGCGCTTGACGGTAAAATGAGTTTGTATGGTTATGTGAACTATACAACCGGCAGTGACTATGACGATATTGCCGCCGGTTTGGGCTTTAATTACCGCTGGTATTAACGCTTGTTGCGCGATCATGAAAAAAGGGGCCTTAATCGGTTCCTTTTTTTTGCGGTTGCGGCAGATTTTGAAACGGGCGGAGATTTTATAAAAAAAGAAAACAAAAGGCGAACAAAAGGGCGGTTTTAACAAACTTTGTTTTGTCATTTTTTTATGTCAAAAGTTAATGTGTCGACTTGACTCAATCAGAGTCTGGGTAAGCGATTCACGGTTTGTAAAAATTTGAAAAAAAAGTCATTTTTTACTTGCAATATAGATAAGCTTATGTTACAAAACGCTCACGTTAACCGGCGCTAAGGGCAGGAATCTGTCTGCCGGTTGTCATATGAAATATCCCGCATCCCTTGAAACTCAAGGTTTTGCATAAGGTTAAATTTTTAGATGGCACGTTTGGCATCAACCGAATCGTTGCCGTCTAGTTATAGGAAAAGTATTTAAAATGATGGATACACAAAACATTAGAATTCGCCTCAAGGCTTTTGATCACCGTCTGCTCGATTTGTCGACCAAAGAAATTGTTCACACGGCCAAAAGAACCGGGGCAAATGTAAGAGGGCCGATCCCTCTGCCGACAAGAATTGAGAAATTCACGGTTAACCGTTCTCCGCACGTAGATAAGAAATCTCGTGAACAGTTCGAGATCAGAACCCACAAAAGACTTCTCGATATCGTCGATCCGACACCGCAAACCGTAGATGCTTTGATGAAGCTTGATCTGGCCGCCGGTGTCAACGTAGAAATTAAACTGTAATTGTTTTAATTGAAATAATTACCCGTAAGTAAAAAAGCAATGTTGGCTTTCATGAAATAAGGGAGGTCAACCAATTGAAAAGGAAAATAAAATAATGCGTACTGGTTTAATCGCAAAAAAGCTGGGAATGTCCCGCATTTTTGAGGCTAACGGAACTCATGTGCCGGTTACGGTTCTTGCTGTTGATAACCTTCAGGTTGTTGATGTCAGAACAATGGAACGCGACGGCTATACCGCCGTTCAGCTGGGTACGGGCGCCGTTAAGGCTAAAAATGTGTCCAAGGCCATGAAAGGACATTTTGCCAAAGCTAATGTGGAACCGAAGAAAAAATTGGGCGAGTTCAGAGTTTCTGAAGACTGCCTGCTTAATCTCGGTGCCGAATTATCTGTAGAACATTTCGTTCCCGGTCAGTATGTTGACGTATGTGCAACTTCTATCGGTAAAGGTTTTGCCGGTGTTATGAAGCGTCATAACTTCGCCGGTTTGGAAGCCAGCCACGGTGTGTCTATTTCTCACCGTTCTCATGGTTCTACAGGACAAAGACAGGATCCCGGTAAAGTATTCAAGGGTAAGAAAATGGCCGGCCATATGGGTAACGAACGCGTAACCGTTCAGAATTTGAAAGTGGTTGCCGTCGATGCCGAAAAGGGTCTGATTATGGTTAAAGGCGGTGTTCCGGGTTGTGAAAATGCCTGGGTTCGGATTACCGATGCCGTCAAAAAATGCAGCAGTGTTGAGCTGCCGATGCCCGCCGGTTTGAAAAAAGTTGATGAACCTGTTGCAGTTAAAGCTGAAACAGCTGATAATGCGTAAAAGATAAAGGATAGAAGTTATGAAACAGGACATCTTAAGTTTAGAAAATAAAAATGTCGGCACTATCGAACTGAACGAATCGATTTTCGGTTTGGAAGTTCGTGCAGATATTTTGCAACGGGTTGTAAGATGGCAGTTGGCCAGAATGCAAGCCGGCACCCACAAGACCAAGGGTCGTTCCGAAGTGGCTCTGACACCGTCCAAGCCTTTTAAGCAGAAAGGCAGCGGCAATGCCCGTCAGGGTTCTCGCAAAGGTACCCAGTTCAGAAAGGGTGGAATTGTGTTTGGTCCGGTTGTTCGTGATCACTCGCATGATTTGACCAAGAAGTTCAGAAAACTTGGTCTGAAAACTGCTCTCTCGGCTAAGGCTAAAGAGGGCAACCTCGTTATCGTTGATGAGGCCAAGTTGGCCAGTCCGAAAACCAAAGACTTGAAAGCCAAGTTGGATGTTTGCGGCCTGAACAATTGCCTGTTCATCGACGGACAAGAGGTTGATATTAATTTTGCATTGGCTTCCCGCAACATCCTCGGCGTAGATGTACTGCCGACGATCGGTGCCAATGTATATGACATCTTAAGAAAAGACAAATTGGTGTTGACTAAGGATGCCGTCAGTTGCTTGGAGGAAAGATTGAAATGAGTAAAAACGAGAAAACCAACAATGTAACTGCGCAGATGTATGATACGCTGGTTCGTCCGGTAATCACCGAAAAGTCAATGCTCTCGAGCGAAGCCGGTAAAATTGTTTTCCGCGTTCCGCTGGAAGCTTCCAAAGACGAAATTAAGGCTGCAGTTGAAGCTATCTTCAACGTCAAAGTAACCAAGGTGAATACTATTCGTCAGGCTGGCAAGACCAAAAGATTCAGAAACAATCTGGGGCGTCGTTCCGATTTCAAGAAGGCTTTGGTTACTCTTGCCGATGGTCAAAATATTGATGTTACAACAGGAATTTAAAAAATGGTGTTAAAAACATATAAGCCCACATCTCCTGGACTTCGTCAGCTGGTTATCGTTGACAGATCCGAGCTGTACAAAGGAGCTCCTGAAAAGTCTTTGACGATCGGTCTTACTAAGACCGGTGGGCGTGATAATTTCGGACATGTTACAAGTCGGAGAAAGGGCGGCGGACATAAACGCAAGCTCAGAATTATCGACTTTAGACGTAATAAGTTTGATGTTGAGGCAACTGTAGAGAGAATCGAATATGATCCGAACCGCTCCGCTTTCATCGCTTTGATTTGCTATGAAGACGGCGAAAAATCTTATATTCTCGCTCCGCAGAGATTGAAAGCCGGCGATAAAGTCATTTCGGCTGCTAAGGCTGATATTAAGCCGGGCAATGCCATGCCTCTGAAGAATATGCCGGTCGGTACCATTATCCACAATGTTGAGCTCCGTTCGGGCAAAGGCGGCCAGTTGGTTCGCTCTGCTGGATGCTATGCTCAGGTTGTCGGTAAGGATGCCGGTTATGCTCAGCTGAAATTGAGCTCGGGCGAGCTGAGAGTTGTCCGCGAAGAATGTTTGGCAACGGTTGGCGCTGTTTCCAATCCGGACAATCAGAACAAATCTCTCGGTAAAGCCGGCCGTACACGCTGGATGGGACTGCGTCCTGTTACCCGCGGTGTGGCTATGAACCCTGTTGATCACCCGATGGGTGGTGGTGAAGGCCGTACTTCGGGCGGACGTCATCCGACTACTCCGTGGGGTAAACCGACTAAGGGCGGCAGAACTCGTTCTAACAAGAAGACGGATCGTTTCATTATGAGATCCCGTCGCGATAATAAGAAATAATAAGGAGATAAGCTAATGACACGTTCAGTATGGAAAGGACCGTTTGTTGATGGATATCTTCTGAAGAAAGCAGACGCTGCCAGAGCTTCGGGCAGAAACGAAGTTATTAAAATCTGGTCGCGCAGATCCACCATGTTGCCGCAGTTTGTCGGTTTAACCTTTGGTGTTCACAATGGTCATAAGTTTATCCCGGTTCTGGTTACCGAAGATATGGTCGGCCACAAATTCGGCGAATTTGCCCCGACCCGCGTCTTTTATGGTCACGCAGCCGATAAGAAAGCTAAGAGGAGTTAGTGATGGGAAAGTCTAAAGATACAAGAAGACTGCAGGCAAATCAGGCACAAGCCGTTTGCAATGCACTGCGCACAAGTCCCCGCAAGCTTAACTTGGTTGCCGAATCAATCCGCGGACTGGCTGTTGAGAAGGCTGTTGCCGAACTCACTTTCTCGAAGAAGAGAATCGCAAAGTCGGTTTTGAAAGTTTTGCAATCGGCGATTGCAAATGCTGAAAACAATCATCAGTTAAACATTGATAAGCTTTTTGTTAGTGAAGCTTATTGCGGAAAAGGTTTAGTAATGAAACGTATGCACGCCAGAGGGCGCGGCAGAGGAGCTAGAGTTTTGAAACCCTTCTCCAACATTACTATCGTTGTAACCGAGCGTGGGGAGTAAGTCTATGGGACAGAAAGCAAATCCTACAAGTCTTCGTTTGGGTGTCAACCGTACATGGGATTCCCGCTGGTACGCGGATGACAACTATGCCGGTTACCTGCATGAAGATGTTAAAATTAAAGAATTCTTGAAAAAGAAATTGGCTCAGGCCGGTATCAGCAGAATCGTCATCGAACGCCCTGCCAAAAAAGCCAGAGTCACCATTCACTCGGCAAGACCCGGTGTTGTTATCGGTAAAAAAGGTCAGGATATCGAAGCTTTGAGAAAAGAAATCCAGTCCATGACCGCTTCCGAAGTTCAGTTGAACATTTTGGAAGTCAGAAAACCGGAACTGGATGCACAACTGGTTGCAGACAGCGTTGCACAGCAGTTGGAAAGACGTGTTGCTTTCCGCCGCGCCATGAAACGCGTTATGCAGTCGGCTCTGCGTCTGGGCGCCGAAGGAATCAAAGTAAGCTGCTCCGGCCGTTTGGGCGGCGCCGAAATTGCCAGAACCGAACATTATCGGGAAGGCCGGGTTCCTTTGCACACCCTGCGTGCTGACATTGATTATGCAACTTCAACTGCTCATACCACTTATGGTGCTTGCGGTGTTAAAGTCTGGATCTACAAGGGCGAAATTATGGCTCATGATCCGATGGCCCAAGACAAGAAGTTGGCTGAACAAAAGTAAACATTGAGGTTTAAGTAAAATGTTAAGTCCAAAAAGATTAAAATTCCGCAAGCAGCACAAAGGCCGTATCCACGGTCTGACCAAAGGCGGTGCGGAACTGAGTTTCGGTACATATGGATTGAAAGCTCTGACCCCGGATCGTATTACTGCCCGCCAGATTGAAGCGGCACGTCGTGCGATTACCCGTGAAATGAAGAGAGCCGGAAGAGTATGGATCCGAATTTTCCCGGATGTACCGGTATCTGACAAACCTGCCGAAGTCCGTATGGGTAAAGGTAAAGGTTCGATTGAATACTGGTGCGCCAGAGTGCATCCCGGTCGGATTATGTTTGAAATCGACGGTGTCAGCGAAGAAATAGCCCGCACGGCTTTTGCTTTGGGCGCTGCCAAACTCCCGATTAAAACAAAATTCGTAAAACGTCTTAATTCTGACCAAGGAGTAGCATAAGATGGCAAAAATCAAAGATCTTCGCAGCCTGACTGTCGATGAACTGGAAGCCAAATTGGTTGAAGCTAAAAAAGAGCAGTTCAACCTTCGTATCCAGCAGTCTACCGGCCAGTTGCAGAATACTGCAAATGTCCGCAAAGTACGCCGCGAAATTGCAAAAATCAACACGCTTTTAACCGAGCGTAAGAAGAATAGTTAGGAGAAAAAGCTATGCCTAAAAGAATTCTTCAAGGTGTTGTTGTAAGTGATAAACAGGATAAGACCGTTGTCGTTAAAGTTGAACGTCAGGTTATGCATCCGGTTTATAAGAAATTCATCA
>CABUAP010000053.1 GCA_902489675.1 uncultured Azospirillum sp.
AATTGGTTATAAAAAAATAGTATAGATTTATTTTTTTAAAGCAAGGAAAATATTTTATTCTCAATAGGTTAGAAAAGCATAAAAAGAACAGTGCAATAAAAAACGGTTGTCTTTTTTATATTACAGATCAGAAAAACCGACACGGCCGATAATCGGCAGTTTGATTGCCGGCGGATAAAAGTCGATACCGAAGGAAAGACCCAGCAGGCCGAGTTCAATCCCTTCCTTCAGGCCGACGGTCAGCGAAACTGCGCCGAGGATGGAAACCTGATAACCGGTGCCGCTCGGCGTCGGCGCATGGAAGACCGTGTAGCCGAGAAAATCTTTACCGATAGCCGTTGGCGGCAGCTCAACCGTCAGCTCCGGAACTTCCCTCAGGATATAGGCGACAAACGTATTGCTGTTTGGCCCCGGCCATAGCTGGTAACGATCGGCAAACGGATATTCTTTTACCGCTTTTTCAATTGCCGGAATTGCCTTTTCCGCCCCTTTTCCTTTCAGCGTCTGCAACAACTGCGGTCGTCTGCCGTACCAGTAGCGGTCGGGAATATCTTTTTCGGCAGAAACTGCGCTCTTTCCGCGGTAAAGATTCCAGGCGGTAACCTGATAGACGGTATAAAATTTTTCGTTTTTCTTTTTCACCGCAATCCACGGATGGACGGCAAAATATCCCCGCCAGTTGTAGGTGCGGGCAGCATAGACTTGAACGATTGCTTCTTTTTCCGTCAGCGGGGAGGGGGCAATGCCGGCGCTGCTGCGGTTGGCTGTCCGCCAATTGACATAGTTGTATTTGGCGTCATAAACGACATAAATGCTGACAGCGGCCAAAACCGCAAGAAAGATATATAAAGGGCGAAAATTTGTCATTTGCAGGTTACTGTATTGTTCCTTACTTCCCAAAATTCGGCATAATTGTTAAATGATGCAAACAATTCGGGATTGGTGGCAGTGATAAACGCCTGCAAATCCAGTTCACGGATTTTGGCCAGCAGTGCTTCTCTTTTATTATCGTCCAAATGGGCGCAAACCTCATCCAACAGAAGAATAGGGGCAAAACCTTGGTTTAGGATCTGGCATTTGGTCTGAGCCAAAATAATGCTGACTAAGAGCGATTTTTGCTCACCGGTTGAACAAAGTTCGGCCGGCATTCTTTTCTTTTTATAATAGACCTTAAAGTCACTGCGATTAACGCCGTCAATGCTGTCGTTGTAAAGAACATTTTTGCGCTCACCGGCCAGTTTATGGCGGTAATAATCTTCAACTTCAACCGCCGGCAGCGAGTCGAGCATCTGTTCGATCGTGCCGGAAAGTTCCAATTGTACATCGGGAAAAACATCGTCCGGCGCGCTTTCGATAAAGCGGTTCAGTCGTGCAATTTGTTCCCGCCGAGCGGCGGCAATCGCCACCCCGATTCCCGACATATTTTCTTCCAGACTTTCCAGCCAATGAGGGTCGGCACGCCCGTTGGTGCTTTTAATCAACTGATACCATTCTTTATACAGATGCTCAAAACTTGAGGTTCTTTTGGCGTGTTCAACATCAAAGGCATAGACCAATCGATCCAGAAAACTTCGCCGCGGCTGCGATCCGCCGCGAAACAGCCGATCCATCTGCGGCGTTAACCAAATAGCGGAAACATATTGTCCCAATTCCGTTTGAGAAACACCCTTTTGTCCGTTGATTTTAACGATTCGCCGGTCAGAAACACGGGTTTCTTCCTCACTTTCGCGGATGTTTTTTTCAACTGCCGTACCGATTTCAAATTCCTCGCCGTTTTTGGCAATCACGGCAGAAACGGCCCAACCGTTGTTGCCCGGGGTATAGTCCTCGCTGATCACGGCCGGGGTAAAGCGCTTGATATCGGCCAGCCGGGCGCTTCTTAATCCCCGTCCGGGGGTAAGAAAAGAAACCGCTTCCAAAATATTGGTTTTGCCGCTGCCGTTTTCACCGGTAATAATAATCGGTCGCAATCCGGGGTTCATCCGCAGAAAAGCGTAGTTTCTGAAATCGGTTAAAGTCAGGCGGGTAACGCCTGACTTTAAGGAAACGACTTCTTTGATGTCTTTAGCCAGACTGTCCAAAGTTTATACCCTCATCGGCATCAAAACATAAATAGCGCTGGCATCGGAAGTGTCATGAATGACCGACGGTGACGAAGCGTCGGAAAAACTGATCTGGACGTTTTCGCCCTTGATCTCGGCCAAAATATCCAGCAAATAGCGGAAATTATAGCCGACTTCCAGCGATTCGTTGTCATATTTGGCTTCCAATTCTTCCCAAGCGCTGCCGAGATCCGGGCTGGAAGTTGTGATCACAACTTTGGCTTCTTCGGTAATCATTTTGATTGCGCGGGTTCTTTCGGCCACTACCGACACGCGGTCAACCGCGTTGGCCAGTTCTTTTACTTTCAACTCCAGCAGTTTGTCGTTGTCGGTCGGAATGACCCGTTCATAGTCGGGATAAGTGCCGTCAATCAGCTTAGAAGTCAGAGTAACTTCTTCCAGCGTAAAGCGAACTTTATTGTCCGAGAGTGCAATATCAATATTTTCGGCTTTGGTATCGTCCAGCAGCTTGCGTACTTCGCCGATGGTTTTGCGCGGGATAATAACGCCGGCAATTTTATCGGCACCCTGCGGCAGCGGCGATTCGACACAGGCCAGACGGTGGCCGTCAGTGGCGACAATGCGCAGAACTTTGGCCGATCCTTCATTTTTGGCATGAACATAAAGACCGTTCAGATAATAGCGGGTTTCCTCGGTTGAAACGGCAAATTGGGTACGATCTATCACATCTTTCAATTCTTCTCTGGCCATGCTGAAATTGATCGGCAGCTGATCGCCGGAGATAACCGGAAAATCTTCTACCCCGATGGTAGACAGAGCAAATTTGGAGCGGCCGGAAGCAATGCTCAGCTGGCCTTTGTCATCGGGAAAAGTAATTTCCACTTCCGAACCGTCGGAAAGTTTGCGCACAATGTCATAGAGCATATGAGCCGGAGCCGTAGTCGCGCCGGTTTCCATAATTTTGGCGTCGACAATTTCGGTAATTTCGGTATCCATATCGGTGGCCTTAAAGCTGATGCCGTCGCCGAGCGCTTCGATTCTGACATTGGAAAGAACCGGAATGGTGTTCCGTTTTTCGACGATGCTCTGCACATGGTTAAGGGTTTTTAACAAAATTGCGCGTTCAATAACAAATTTCATGGCCTTGATTCCGAATAAATTGTTTAAATTCAAACTAAAAGACAATCGTCTTTTTTTACTGTGAAAAATGATAGCATAATATTATTAAAGCAAAAATGAAAAAGACGAGTCGTCAACAATTTTTTTGTTTTTAGATCAGAGATTCCGGCGGATTTTTAGCAAAAAAATTGCGTATTGGCAAAAACAGCTTTTCCGTCAGAGCAAAAGACTGAAACATTGCCCTTGTTCACATTTCTCCGGTTTTTTGACCGGCGGCAGACCGTTGACAACACCGATTTACAACAAAAGCCGGTTTAAACCGGCTTTTGTTGATTGCAATGTTAGAGATATCAGGCTTCCAGCGCCCGACGCAGGCTGTCCACGTTTTCGGCCAAACTCATATCCTCAACGATCAGTTCCTCTACCTTGCGTACGGCGTGCATTACCGTCGTGTGATCACGGTCAAATTTGCGACCGATCTCCGGCAGCGAGCGCGAAGTAAGCTGTTTGGCCAGATACATGGCAATCTGACGCGGCCGGGCAACGGTGCGGGCACGGCGGGAAGATTGCATTTCTTTGACCGAAATATTGAAATATTCTGCCACTTTCTTTTGAATTTCGTCAATTGTGGTGCGGCGGTCATAGGAACGCAGCATATCTTTTAACACATCCTGAGTCGTTTCCAGAGAAATTTCTTTTCCCGGCAGCAATTGCGCATGAGCGATCACCCGGCGCAAAGCACCTTCCAATTCGCGGATGTTGGCAGTGATTTTCTGTGCCAGAAACTCGGCAACTTTATAAGGCAATTCGCAGTTAAGCTGCTTGGCTTTGTCTTGCAAAATGCCGATTCTCAAATCAAAATCGGTCGGATGAATATCGGCAACCAGTCCGCAGCCGAGCCGTGAGCGCAGGCGCGATTCGATTCCCTCCAAATCGGACGGAGATTTGTCGGCGGAAATAATGATCTGCCGCCCTTCTTCGATCAGAGAATTGAAGGTATAGAAAAATTCTTCCTGAGTAGAATCTTTACCGCCCATAAACTGCACGTCATCGACCATCAGCACGTCAACCGAACGAAATTGTTCTTTAAAAGCGGCCGTATCTTTGTAACGCAGGGCGCGTACAAACTTGTACATAAACTTTTCGGCAGACAGATAAACAATATTTTTTTCCGGACTGCGCTGCTTGATGTGCCAGGCGATCGCGTGCATCAGATGTGTCTTGCCCAAACCGACGCCGGAGTATAAAAACAGCGGGTTAAACGGAATATTGTCGGATTCGGCGACTTTGCGGGCGGCGGCATAGGCAAATTCGTTGGTTTTGCCGACCACAAAATTGTCAAACGTATATTGCGGATTGAGCGGAACCGATAAAGATTGGCCGGATTCGTTGAAAGAAACATATTCGGCCGCTTCAACCGGCTGTTGTCCGGTTGTTGTCTGATAAACGGTTTGCGGCGCCGGGCTGCTGGCGATTTTCTTTAACAATGAGCGGCAGGAAGAATTGTGAACGCCGATGGCCGGATCTTCTGTCGCTTGGACAACAAAATTGATGCTCTTGATAGCCGGATTTTTCTTTTCCCAGATTTTGTGAATACGATCCGAATAATTGGTGATGACCCAGTTGCGCATAAAGCGGGTCGGTACGCAGATATTCATAATTCCGTTACTGAAAGAACCGACGCTCAAAGGCTTCAGCCAGCTGTCAAAAGCTTTTTCGCCGACTTCAGTTCTGAGTTGACTGCAGATTTGTCCCCACTCGTTCCGAACAGCATCATCATTATTCATTATTGCTTCGGGCATTTTAGAAAAATCCTTCCCTTTTGTTAGTCTGAAATTTAAACCGTTGTAAATAATTTTTTACTTTGAAAGTTTTGACAGCCGGGCTGCCGCCGCTCATAAATTAACCAATTATTAAGCACAGAACAAAATAAAAAACAACAGAACATTTACAGAACATTGCAATTAAATTCCTTGACATATGTTTTCTCAAGAGTCGGCCGAGATTCCCGGAAAAACGGGGATTTTAAACAAATTAAACCACATCCCCCTTATATCAAAGGGATGTGGTTTGAATAGCAAAAAAGATCCGTTGAATTAGAGAGCTTTAATTTTCTTCGACAGACGGGAAACGGTTCTTGCAACCCGGTTCATCGGGAAAACGCCCTTGCGGACAGATCTCATCAATTCGGATTCTGCAGTCTTGAAAGCGGCGGCAGCCGTTTCTTTATCGTTTGCAGCAATAGCGGCCTCAACTTTTTTTACGAAAGTGCGGACTCTGCTTTTGCGGGCACCGTTGATGATGCTGCGCTTGCTGTTACGGTTAATTCTGGTTTTTGCCGATTTATGATTGGCCATTTTACTTTATCCTGTACAAATTTAAGTTAATCACAAATATTTTTCTGATAAGCTTTATAGACTCGTAGAGCCGCTTTAGTCAACAACAATTTTTACTAAAATTGCTGATTTTCCTATTTTTTTGCCAGATTAGCCAGATTCTGGCGAAATTCGTCGGATGCAATTGAGCTCTTGTAAACCTGCTTTTCAATTTCCAGCCCTTCTTCCAAATTGGTGTTGCTGACCGCGGTTTTGATCAGTTCTTTCGAGGTGTTGACAGCCAAATCGGGCAGGGCGGCGATCCGTTCGGAAGTATTAAAGGATTCGTCAAACAGATAACGCAGCGGAATAATGCGGCTGACGATTCCGGCGCGTTCGGCCTCGCGAACGTTCATGGCTCGGCCGGTCAAAATCATTTCCATCGTTTTGGATTTGCCGATTGTATTGGGCAGCCGCTGAGTGGCGCCAAAGCCCGGAACGGTGCCGAGACTCAAGTCCGGATGACCGAAACAGGCGCTTTCGGAAGCAAAAACAATGTCGCAGGCCAAAACCATTTCGAATCCGATGCCCAAAGCATAACCGCTGACGGCGGCGATGACCGGTTTTTTGACATCGGCGATTTTTTCAAAATTCTCATACATTTCTTCCAAAATATCCTGATTGATGTCGGCCACAAACTCATTAACGTCAATCCCGGTCGAAAAGGCCTTTTCGCTGCCGCGGATGATAATGGCTTTGACCGCGTCGTTCATATCCATGGCGGTGATGCTTTCCGCTATTTCGGCCAGCATCCGGCGGTTGATGGCATTGAGGCCGTCTTCGGTTTTGAGGGTGATGATGCCTGTGTTGTTTTTAATTTCGCTGATAATTTCCTGACTCATGTTTATATATCCTAATCTTTGCTTTTAAGAGTAATTCTGACCAATAACGGTTTTAGTTTTTCGCGAATGATATCCAGTTTTTCGCCGTCCCGTTCAAAATGCAGGCCGCTGTTTTCCCGGCCGGTCAAATGCCAGCCGAGTTGGGGCAATGTTTCTGCATAAAAAGCGGCAACGGCGGCAAAAGAAACATTGTTGCCGCTCAAATAAGTTTCGACAAACCGGCTTTCGCTGTTGCCAAAGGAAATATTGTCGTTTGGCTGCTGGCTCATCCCCGGCATCACCGGCAGATCCTCCAGTCCGTCGATAAAATCGGCGGCAGCCGATCCGGCTGTCAGCAAAAAGACGGCAACGGCAGACAATATTTTCAAAAATTTCAATTTTTTCAGGGTTATGTTCATTTTTGTTTCACCGGGCAAAAAAAGGTTGAGCGGCCGTCCTGTACGATTTTTCGGATTCCTTCGCCGTTCTCCGGATTGCAGGTGCAGTTTGGACAACGCTGGCCGCTTTTGTTGTAAACGCAATGCAAATTTTGAAAATAACCGAGGCTGCCGTCGGGTTTGTGATAATCATGCAAGGTGGAACCGCCGTTGTCAATGGCTTGTTTGAGCACACAGCGGATGGCCGACACCAGCTTTTGACACTCCCGGTCGTTTAGTGAACAGGCCGGACGTTGCGGATTAATACCGGCGGCAAATAAAATTTCGGACGCATAGATATTGCCGATTCCCGCAATCAGTTTTTGATCAAGCAAAGTCGGCTTAATGGCGTTTTTTCTTTTTTGCAGATGTTCAAGCAAATATTGGGCAGTCAGTTTTTCGTCAAAAGGATCCGGCCCCATGGCGGCCAAACAAGGTTGCCGATCCGTTTTATCGGAGGGGCAGGCATAAATCAGGCCAAATCTTCTGGGGTCGTTAAAAACCAGCCATCCGGCGGAAGTTTCAAAGATAACGTGGTCGTGTTTTTCCGGCAAAGGCTTGTCCGTCATGGTCTTTACCCGTCCGCTCATCCCCAAATGCCAGATAATGCTGTAATTGTTGTTGAGATCGATAATCAGATATTTCCCTTTTCGGCGGTACCCGCAGATGCTTGCGCCGCGCAGCGCTGACTCAAAACCATCGGGGATATCCGTCCGCAGTCGACGGTTACGAACAGTCACTTCCAGAATCCGGGCGTTTCCGGCAAATTGCGCTATTCCGTTTTTAACGGTTTCGACTTCGGGCAGTTCGGGCATAATCTCCACCACGCTGATTAATAAAATTTTTTTCATTATAAATCGCTTGCGGATTTTTTCAACGAATTTATGCGTTCTGCTGCTAATTTTTATTTTAGGCGGGACGGGAAGATGAAATTTCGGTGATGATTTCGTTGACAAACGATTGGCAGCCGATGCCGTGCCGGCGTGTTTTTATTTTCCCCAACGGTGATTTGTTGTAGAAATAGACCATGATAATCAGCCGGGTATAATAAGTCAGTCCCAATTCCGAGTGATTACTGTTTTCGATCAGCTCGATAAAATCATTGCGGGTGATATGCTCGTTCTGGCAGATTTTGTCAACAAGTTTCCATTCTGTCAGACATAGGCGCATACTGGTACGGCGGTTATTAATAAACAGCACTTTGTTAACTAATTTGGTCATAGAAAGCTCT
>CABUAP010000054.1 GCA_902489675.1 uncultured Azospirillum sp.
TTGGAAATATACCCGGCTGCACGCGCTGAAAGCCGATGATTTTGCCGTGCCGGAATCAAAATTTTTGGCCGAGTTGTCCGGTGAAGATGAAGGCGGCTGCGGTTGTTGCGGCTGTCATCACGATGAAGATAGCTGCTGCGGTCACCGTCACGGCAATCGTTTGGCACTGCCGTTTGAGGCTTATCCGCTGTATTTTGACAACGGGCAGTTCGTGCCGGTCTATCCGGCGCTGCCGCGGGGTGTGGAAGTGATGACCTTAATGGAGGCCTTGGTTACCGGAGAAGAAAAACATCTGCTCGGCAAATATATAGACCTCAATCAATACCCGTTTGCCGCGCTCAACACCGCCTATCTGGAAGAAGGTCTGTTTATCGGCATCAGCCGCGGCGTCCGCTTGAACCGTCCGCTGGCGCTGGTCTTTCATACCTGTGCCGACGCTGTTAACCGGCTGTCCAACGTTCGCAATCTGCTTGTGCTGGAAGAGGGCGCCGCTGCCGAAATAGTGGAATATTATCATTATGACGGCGATCCCAAATCACGCTATTTTAATAATGTTGTCAACGAGATTTACCTTGGCGCGGGGGCAAAGTTTAATCATTACAAATTTCAGGACGAGGCCTTTAAGGCCGCGCATATTGCGTTGAACGCGGTGCGGATTAAAAAGGACGGCATCTACCACAGTTTTTGCCTGCAAAAAGGCGCTGATCTCGGCCGTAACGAAACCCGGGTGCAGCTGTTGGAAGAAGGTGCCAAGGCGGAAGTGAACGCCGCCTATCTGATGAACGGCTGGGCAACGCTGGATACTACCACCGATATTGAACATTTGGCAGAAAAGACCTATTCTTCGCAGCTGATCAAAGGCGTGGTCGGCGGCGAGGCTAAGGGCGTCTTTCAGGGAAAAATCCGGATTGCGCCGAACGCGCAGCAAACCGAGGGCAGGCAGCTGCACAAAGCGTTGCTTTTGAGCGATACCGCAGAAATAGATGTGAAGCCCGAGTTGGAAATTTATGCCGACGATGTCAAATGTTCGCACGGCGCAGCCAGCGGCGAGTTGGATCAGGAACAGCTGTTTTATCTTCGTTCGCGCGGTATCGGTGAGGAAGAAGCCCGGCAGATGTTGATCGATGCTTATTTGACCGATGTGGTTGCCCGGGTTGACAATCCGGAAATCCGCGAATGGCTGCGCGGGCAGATTTGAGAGGAAAGATGAAAGTAACGATTCGCAATTCCCGCGGTGAAAAGCTTGCCGTGGCCGTCGAGCGGCCGGAAAATGCCGTTTGCGGCCGGCTGGCCTTTGTCCAGCACGGTTTGAGCGGACACAAGGGACAAGTGATGGTGCGGCGTCCGGTGCAGGCGTTTGCCGACAACAGCTTTACCGTTGTTACTTTCGATTCGCGCCATTCTTTCGGCGAAAGCGACGGCAGTTTGGAATCGGCCACGCTGAGTTCTTTTGTCGAAGATCTTAAAACCGTTATAAGCTGGGCGGCGGGTGAGGATTTTTACCACGAACCGTTTGCTTTGAGCGGACATTCCTTAGGCGGCGGCAGCGTGCTGAAATTTGCCGAAGATTGCCCCGAAAAAGTGAGCCTGCTGGTGCCGGTCGCGGCAATGGTCGGCGGCAAATATTTTATCCGTTCAAGGCTGCTGAACGAACATGACAGCTACCGCCAGTGGCAGCGTGACGGCCGCCAATATCGGGAAAACAAAAACCACCCGGAACTAAACGGCTGGCTTTCTTTTGATGTGGTGCGCGATATGCTGCGTTACAATCTGGTGCGTGATGCCGGCAGCATCTGCTGTCCGACCCTGCTTATTACCGGTGACAAAGATCCGTCGTCAACGGTTTATAACAACAACAAGCTGTTTGAGCATTTGCAATGCGCCAAACAACTGACTATTTTAGAAGAATGCGGACATTTGTATGAAAGCGGGCAAAATGCCGAAGATTTGTACCGAACCGTTTATGAATGGGTGAAAGAAAATGTATGACGTTTATGAAATAAGAAAAGACTTTCCCGAACTGGCGCTTTTGGTCAACGGCAAACCGAACACTTTTCTCGATACGGCGGCTTCGGCCCTAAAGCCGACTGCGGTGGTCGATAAAATGATGTCCTTTTACCGTACCCGCTATTCCAACGTCCACCGCGGCGCCTATTATCTTTCCGAGCAGGCAACCGCGGAGTATGAAAAAGCGCGCGAAACCGTTGCCCGTTTTATCAATGCCGAAAGCCGGGAAATTGTATTTACCCGTTCGGCGACCGAAAGTATCAATTTGCTGGCAGCCAGCTGGGGGATGAATAATTTAAAGCCGGGGGACGAAATTCTGCTTTCCGAAGCCGAACATCATGCCAATTTGGTGCCTTGGCAAATGGTGCGCGATAAAACCGGCTGCACATTAAACTTTTTTAGCTTGAATGATGACGGCAGCTATAATCCGGAGAATTTTTATCAAATGCTGACCCCGCGGACAAAACTGGTTGGGGTGGCCGGTATTTCCAATGTGTTGGGTACGGTTTTTCCGATCGGAGAAATTGCCGCCGCCGCTCACCAAAACGGGGCTTTGTGCTTGGTTGATGCCTGTCAGTCGGCGGTACATCAAAAAATTGACGTCAAAGATATCGGTTGCGATTTTCTGGTTTTTTCCGGCCACAAAACTTATGGCCCGACCGGCATCGGGGTTTTGTACGGCAAATACGAGCTGCTTGCCGCTATGCCGCCTTATCAGACCGGCGGTGATATGGTCAAAAGCGTGACTCTGCAACATACCGAATTTGCCGAACCGCCGGCACGGTTTGAGGCCGGCACCCCGGCCATCGCCGAGGCGGTGGGGCTGGGGACGGCGCTGGAATATATGAGCGGTCTGGGGTTGGAAAATATCGCTGCCCACGAAAAAGCGCTGATGAGCTACGCAACGGCTCACCTGCAGGAGATTCCCGAACTAAAGATTGTCGGCACTGCACCCGACAAAGGCGGGGTCATTTCCTTTGCGCTGGGGGATATTCATCCGCAGGATGTGGCTTTTGTGCTTGATAAAGAAGGGGTTTCGATCCGCACCGGTCACCATTGCGCCGAGCCGATTGTCAACCGCATGGGCTATACCTCGCTGGCCAGAGCCTCGTTTGGCCTTTATACGACCAACGAGGATATTGACCGCTTTGTTGCCGCCTTAAACAAGGCAAAAAGTTTTTTTTGAAAAAAGAAAGAGGATATTGAAAAGATGAGCGAAGATAACGAAAATTTGCTGGATGAGGACAAAGAAGCCGAGCTGCTGCAGGCTTTGGCGGCTCAGGCGCCGGCGGAAGAATATGTTGCCACGTCCGGAGAGGCGCTGCCCGAAGGGGCGCTGCTGGCTGCCCGCGATGACATTATCGACGCGCTGAAAACCGTCAGTGATCCGGAAATTCCGATCAATATTTATGATATGGGCTTTATCTATGACATCAGACAGCTGAACAACGGCAATGTGGAGATCGACATGACCTTGACCGCGCCGACTTGTCCGGTGGCGGGCATTTTGCCGCAGCAGGCGGCCGATGCAGTGGCTGCCTTGTGCGGCACCGGTCAGGTAACGGTCAAAGTGGTGTGGGAACCGGCTTGGACACCGGATAAAATGAGCGATGATGCCAAAGCGATTCTCGAAATGTTTTAACTGATTGTTGCCCGGCCGGTTGCCGTATCCGATTTTTGCTCTTCAAAACAAAATCGGGCATATTAGTGAAAGGAACTATAATAGCCGGTTCACTCTTTTCCCATCTCGGCATATAAACCGTCGCGGCTATACCGCCACATCCCGCCGGTTGCCACATCAATCAACCAGGCTGGCCAGAAGATAAGATTGAGAATGGATATGTTGTTAAAATGTGATTTCAGTACAATTTGTTTGTCATCATAGCCTTTTTTCTTGGCGACGATAACGGTGCTGCCCGATTTTTTTTCCAATGGGTAAACACAAGGTGTTTTGCAAACCTCTGTTCCGTCAATAAAAATTCTGGTTTCTTTGACATTGGCGTCAAAACGGATATCTTGTTCAGTCCCGCTGAAAAGCGTTCCGCAGGCAGAAAGCATCAACAGACTGATTAAAACAAATTTTTTCATGAGAACATCCTTATGATTTTGTTAAAACAAAACCCACCGAAAAGGGTGGGCGGATGTTCGAAAAACGTATTTAAGACCTTAAATAGCCTCCCCGAGTAGCATTCAGTTTGTCTTTTAAGAAGATGATTACAAACAAAACGACGCAGGAAATACCGACTGTATTTGCAAGGAGTTTTGTGCAGTAAGGGCTTCTTAAAAGCAAATCCTGCGGACAGTTTGGCCAATGTCATTCTACTTGTAATTTTATTTGCCGCTAGCGATTAAGTAGCGGCGGCATAAAATCACGGCGCATTATAACATTGGCGAAACTGCTGAATAGTGCTTGAGGAGGCTATTTAAGGTCTATAAACGGCTCGGCTTATTTGGCAGAGCCTTATTCGCCGACATCCACCCGGAGGTAAGAAGTCGGCATCTTTTTTCAAGTCGTATGCCACGACTGAATATGTTAAGGGTTTTCGACGCCCTGGATATGTGCGAAGACATATCTGCCAAACAGATTAAAAGCTTCGGCGCCAAAAGTAAAGGAATTTTTTTTAAATCGGAAAACGAAAAAAGTTGCCAATTTTGTCTAAAATTATTATAATTACCCTGTTTAAAAATTTTTTGTGACTATTATTTTTAAGTAAAACCTAAAAAATAACCATTATGATGACATCGTTTTTATTGATTCTTGCCGGTTTTGTCCTGTTGATTGCCGGGGCAAATTTTCTGGTCAACGGCGCTGTTGCCCTTGCCAATAAGTTGAAAATTTCCTCCCTGATCATCGGCTTAACCATTGTCGCTTTCGGCACTTCGGCGCCGGAATTTGTTGTCAGCCTTTCTTCAGCTCTGCAAGGTGCGGAAGGCTTGGTGTTAGGCAACGTGATCGGTTCCAACATCGTGAATATTCTGCTTATTCTCGGACTGTCAGCGCTGATTTTTCCGATTGCCGTCAACCGGCGTGCTTTTCGGCGAGATTACGGTTTTCTGTTGTTGGTCACGCTGCTCTTTATCGGCTTTGCACTCACCGGTGCGTTTGTCCGTTGGATGGGGATTGTGATGCTCCTGCTGCTTGCGGTCTTTATTTTTCTTAACTATCGCAGCGCAAGAAAAGATTATGTGGTCAGATACGGCCGTTCATATGTCAGCCCGTGGGATGAAAAAAATGTACTGCTGGTGATTGTGTTGACCGCCGCGGGTTTGGCCGGGATTATTTACGGCGCAGATTTGCTGGTCGACGGTGCGGTTAATATTGCCCAAACTTTGGGAGTGTCGGAAGAAATCATCGGTTTGACGATTGTGGCTGTCGGCACTTCGCTGCCGGAGCTTGCAACTTCTGCCGTAGCGGCTTATAAACAGCAAAGCGATTTAGCCATCGGCAACCTGATCGGTTCCAACATTTGGAATATTGTGTTTATCATGGGGGCTGCCGCGGTGGTGACCGATGTCAGTGTTCCGGTTCAGCTCATCCGTTATGATATCTGGGTGATGTTGGCCGCGGTTTTGTTTTTGCTGCCGTTTTGCCGCCGTGCATATATCGGCAGATTTGCCGGGGCGATATTTATCATCTGCTGCATCGCCTATCTGGCATCGCAGGTCATGATTATCCGCGGTATGATTTAGGGTTGAAAATCCCGTTTAAAAAACCGGTCGTTTGCGCGATCGGTTTTTTTTGTGCTCAATCTTAAAGTTTGCCGGCAATATAAGCGTCGATATATCTTTTTTCGATTTCAAGCAGTTTTTTGACCGATTCGATCTCCACATATTCGCCGTCGCCGTGGGCGTTTTCACCGTTCACACTGTGCATAATGATAACCGAGCGGTCAGCGACATCCGGGCATCGGTACCGCCGCACATTTGTGAAATTTTCAGCGGCTGTCCGATCACTTCTTCGGCAATCCGGCGATAAGCGGCAATTTCGGGCATCGAAACATCCATGTAAACCCCGCGGCTGGATAACAAAATCTCATAAGTACAGCCATTCCGCCGGCAGGCATCGTGCAGTTTTTTCTCCAGTTCCGGCAACGAAATTTTTTCCGTTAAACGGAAGTTGACGCGTGCTTCGGCTTCGGCCGGCACCACGTTATAGGTGGTCGGCGAGTTAAAAGCGGTGACAACCATCGTATCCTGCCAGATATTTTCCGGCTGGCGTCCGCCTTTTTCATAATCGCCGAAACCGGCAGCCAGTTCGTTTAAGCAGTCAATCAGATGCTTAACGGCATTAATACCTTCCCACGGCCGGGAGCTGTGGGCATTTTCACCGCCGGCGGCAATACGGACGCTGACCGGATGCTTGGCCTTGTCGCAAAGGGTAAAAAGATCGCCGGCATCGGTATCCAGCACGATTCCTGCATTGATATTTTCATGTTTAACCAAAGCTTTGATCCCGTTGCTGGTTGTTTCCTCATCACTGGTGAGCAAAACGCCGAAACGAATATCTTTGTTCATGGCATAAGCAAGCGCCTCCAAGTTGACCGCCACCGGCGATTTCATATCAAGCGCGCCGCGGGCATAGATCCGTCCGTTTTCGATTCGGGGAACAAAAAGCGGCTCACCGGCCGGCACCACGTCAAGATGCCCAACTGTCAGAATATCAAAATCGCTGCTTTCGCAATTGGCCAAAAGCAGAACCGGTGACGCGCCGTCAAAGCGAAATTCGCGGACAATAGCGCCGGCCGGCGCCAGTTCGTTTTTAACCAGTTCAACGACCCGTTCGATTTCTTGCGCCCGACCGGAAATGCTGGCGATTTTCACCAGTTCCAGAATGTTCTCAATAAGTTTTTCCATATTTTCTCTGATCCACCACGGCAATCATGGTCTGTTTCAGCTGCTGGCGGCGGTGCAGATGCTCAAGGGCATTGTCGATGGTTGTGTGGGCGATGTGTACGTCGCTGATGCAAAATACCGTATGTCCGTTTTCTTCCAGAATATGATCAAAATCTTTGGTTTTGGCAAAAGGCACAAACCCCAGTTTCTGATAAAAATCTTTGGCATTGGCGTTGTTGGCGTTATATTCGATGATCAGGCTTTCAAACCCTTGTTTTTTGAGTTCGGGAACCGTCTGCTGAAAGAGCAGGGTGCCAAGCCCGTGATGCTGTACCTGCGGGTCAAGGTAAATTTGGTTGACAATCAGCGTCTTGTCGGAAAGCGCCACCTCACGGTCAAAATGAACTTTGCGGCACCAGGCATATTCAAACCCGTCAAGATAGCCTTTTTCAATTTCTTCCGCCCGGTTGTTTTCCGGTTGGGTATAATATTGGGGCACGGCGGAATAGCGGATAAACCCGCGCGGCGTGTCGTTTAAGTGCAGCACCGCTACCATCGACTGATCGTCTTCGGCCATTTTCCATAGTTTTTTTATAAAATACCCTCGGGTATAGAGCGCCATTTCCCGTTCCGATTTATAGCCGGCGGAAAGCTTGTTGTAGGAGCGCTGATAAGCCTCTGCCAAGGGCAGGATCATACTCAGACGTTTTTCCAGATTGCAGATCGAAACTTTCATTGAAAACCTTTGGTTTAGGGGATTAAAAACTGGAAAGAATTATATATGATTCTCTTTGCAAGTCAAATACTAAATAAAAAGATAGACCTTTGCCGCAATTGATGCTAAAAAACAAAAAATAAAAGAGGACGACCGTAATGGATATTGACGAATTAAGCGAAAATTTTGAACTGTTGGATAACTGGGAAGACAAATACCGCTATCTGATCGACCTCGGCGAAAAACTGCCGCCGTTTGCGGAACAGTACCGCACGGAGGAATGGAAGGTCAGCGGCTGCCAGTCGCAAGTATGGCTGGTGCCGTCAGTTGCGGAAAAAGACGGGGAAAGCCGGCTGACTTTTACCGGTGACAGCGACGCTGCCATCGTGCGCGGGCTGATCGCCGTAGTGCTGATGCTTTTTAGCGGCAAAAGCCGGGAGGAAATTCTTTCGCTGGATGTGCCGGCGG
>CABUAP010000055.1 GCA_902489675.1 uncultured Azospirillum sp.
TAAGCATAACCGCCGCCGCCCTGTTGTTTTCCGCCTCGGCACACGCGCAGGCCGTGGGATATATCGACGAGATTAAAACGCTCGGCTATATTGCCGGTCAGGGGATGGCCTGCGGCGCTTCCAAATTCCAAACCTTTGAAATGCTTTCCCGCGCCATCCTGATAACCAAAGCGCCAAACAATAAAATGCAGGCCAAAGCCATGTATGCCTACAATAACGCCAAAGCCGACGGCTATTTTGCCAAACAGGCGGACGGTTTTTTCGAATGTGACGACATCAACCGCCGCTTTGACAACCAGCCCATTTATCAGGCGACGCTTTATGCCGACGGCAGCATCAAAATGCCCGACGGCAAGCTTTTTACCCCGCGCAAGCCCTATGACGCCACTCTGCTCTATCAGGATCGAAACGATCGCACCAAAGCACAGAAAATTTATGACCGC
The DNA here is from genome assembly GCA_902489675.1 of uncultured Azospirillum sp. GTDB lineage: Bacteria > Pseudomonadota > Alphaproteobacteria > RF32 > CAG-239 > JAFUYI01. The sequence continues at coordinate 444 of CABUAP010000055.1, forward strand.
GGCAAAAAAGTTAAAGTCGGCAAAATAACGGTTGAAAACGATTCTTCCGCACAAACTTCTTCCCCGGCAGAATTGCCGGCACCCGAAGCGGCAGTCGGACATATCAAACGTCAATAACCATCACTAAAGAACAAACAAAAAATAAAGATAAAGGAGAATATTTAAATGGCATCTTACCAGTATGTTTACGTCATGCAGAATTTAAGCAAGGTTTTTCCGGGAGGCAGAGAACTGTTTAAAGGCATCACGCTTTCCTTTCTGCCCGGCGCAAAAATCGGCGTGCTGGGTGTCAACGGCGCCGGTAAGTCTACATTGTTAAAAATTATGGCCGGCGTTGATAAAGAATTTAACGGCGAGGCATGGGCCGCCGACGGCATCCGAGTCGGCTATCTTGAACAAGAACCCAAACTCGATCCGGCCAAAAATGTTATTGAAAACATCATGGACGGCCTTGGCGAAACCCGGGATCTGTTAAAAAAATTTGAAGAAGTTTCCGCCCGCTTTGCCGAACCGATGAGCGATGAGGAAATGAACGACCTGATTAACGAACAGGCCGAATTACAAGAAAAAATCGACGCCTGCAACGGCTGGGACTTTGAACGCAATATCCAAATTGCCATGGATGCCCTGCGCTGCCCGCCGGCTGACGCTGATGTCACCAAACTCTCCGGCGGTGAAAAACGACGGATCGCTTTGTGCCGCCTGCTGCTGCAAAAACCCGATATGCTGCTATTGGACGAACCGACCAACCACCTCGATGCCGAGTCGGTTGCCTGGTTGGAAAAACATCTGCAAAATTATGCCGGAACAGTTGTCATGGTCACCCACGACCGCTACTTCCTCGATAACGTAACCGGTTGGATCTTAGAACTCGACCGCGGACAGGGCATTCCCTACGAGGGCAACTATTCTTCTTGGCTGGAACAAAAACGCAAACGCTTAGAGCAGGAAGAAAAAGAAGAAACCGCCCGTCAGCGCACACTGGCCAACGAACTGGAGTGGATCAAGAAAAACCCGAAAGCCCGTCAGGCCAAATCCAAAGCCCGTATCAACGCTTATGACGAACTGCTGCAGTCGGCAACCAAAGACAAAATCACCACCGCCAACATCAATATCCCGATGACCGAGCGGTTGGGTGACCTGGTCATTGAAGCCGAACATATCACCAAAGGTTACGGCGACCGCATCCTGATTGATGATCTGTCATTTAAGATTCCCAAGGGCGCCATTGTCGGCATCATCGGTCCCAACGGCGCCGGCAAAACCACCCTTTTCCGCATGATTACCGGACAGGAAGCCCCGGATGCCGGCACCATCCGCATCGGCGAAACGGTTGATCTCGGCTATGTTGATCAAAGCCGTGACGAACTCAACCCCGACAAAAACGTCTGGGAGGAAATTTCCGACGGATTGGATATGATCACCTTAGGTAAAAAAGAATTTCCGTCCCGCGCCTACGTCGGCCAGTTCAATTTTAAAGGCGGCGATCAGCAGAAAAAGGTTGGACAGCTTTCCGGCGGCGAGCGCAACCGCGTCCATCTGGCTAAGATGTTGCGTAAAGGCGCCAATGTCATTATGCTTGACGAACCGACCAACGATCTCGATGTTGATACGCTGCGCTCGTTAGAAGAAGGGATCATGAACTATCCCGGCTGCGTGCTGGTCACTTCGCACGACCGCTGGTTTTTGGACCGTTTGGCCACCCATATTCTGGCTTACGAAGGCAACGGTCATGTCGAATGGTTTGAGGGCAACTTTGAAGAATACGAAAAAGACAAAATCCGCCGTCTGGGCGAAGATGCCTGCAATCCGCATGCAATGAAATATAAACCGCTGGAAAGATAATGGATCTGTTTGCAGACCGATTATCTTCAATCAATCTTTAAGTAAAATATCCCCCCGACTAGATTCGGGGGGTTTTAAGTAACAGATATTTCTCTATCAACTGCGAAGTTTTTCAAAAAGTTACCTATTGATGACTTTTCATTACAGCTCCATCGGGGACTGACCACGCCTGTTGTAAGCATTCCCCCCCATTAAAATGGGGGGAGGTCTGAATAGATATCTCCCCGTCAACTAGGGAAGTTTTTCAGAAAAGGCACCAACAGATACCTTTTCTTTACAACTTTACTCGGGACAGGTCACACTCAAAGGTGTAGAATGGTGTCTAACGATACCTTGGCTTTCCACCCTATTAAAATGGAGATAAGTCTGTTCAAATTTAATAAACTTTCGCTAGCTAACACAAAGGGAAACATTAACATTTCAAACGATGTTACCCAGCCCCAAGGCTACGCAAACCTGACAGCCGGGCTGATAATCTACCTGCGGACGTTATCAGCGGTTACATTCGAAACATAAAAAGCCCCATCAGGCTCAAGCTGCTACCGGCACGAACAGGAAATTGCAAATTTCCTGCTAAAATTAGGAACAACAAACTTCGTATCACATACCGCGTTTATTGTCCCTTTAATAGATAACCCCCAGTAAACTGAGGGTTCTGTTAAGGGTTTAAGCCTAACGGTTTGACCTCGCTCAAAAGCGTGGAGCGGTGTCTAACGACACCTTAGCATTCCCCCCATTAAAATGGGGGGAGGCGGTAAGGCATCAACATGAAAAAGCCCTGCAACTGCAGGGCTTTCATTTTTATAACCGCACATTACCACGGATCATTATATTTGAGCGCCGGATCATTCAGACGTTGTTCATAGCTGCCGCCATCTTTCTGCCAATAGTCACGGCGAGATTTCATCTGGTCATATGTTCCATCAACCATATCTTCCGGATATAAAGGTCCGATATCATTGCCCTTTTTATCCTTATTTCTTCGATTAAAATAACAATAGACTGTCACATAAGCTTCCAATTCTCGATAGTGAACAGGGTAAAGGTTCCAGTAAACCGTATCTTGCTTATTACTGGTATCCGCACTACCACCTGCAGTACCGGGTTTACCATTGATAAACTCATCATAATAAGCAGCCGGATAAATAAAGCCCATCACGGTTCCCCAGCCGGTAAAATTAGTTCCGCTGCAAGATCCGACACCATTAGTCTGTAATCCATTGCAATTTGGTAACACCATCGCCTTCAACCAATTACTTTTCTGGAAAGTCAGCGGGTTAACAGGCTCCACTTCTTCAACAGTTGTACGTTCGTCGCCATCCTGAGTATACCAATACAAATAAGGATTATTATGTGTGATAATATCAATTTTATTATCTCTATATACCGGTGTACCGGCTTGTGCCATTGCCCAGCCCGATGGATTAATCGTGATCACTTTAGAATATCCCTGCGGACAAGTCGGAGTCGGTACAAAACCCAGATAAGCAGAAGTAAAAGCTTCCGCAGAACCACTGGTATCTTCTCGGAAATTATTTGGGTCTGTCAAAGGGTTCTGTTGTCCTGACCACTTAACTTCGTCCACATAAGTATTATCAACTACATAAATTCCCTTATTAATAAAATCAGGCAAGATATCGCTCAAACGAGCACCACCGCGAGTGGTTAATTTAATATCATGCATCACAGAAGTATAAGCAGGATTAACCTCATATTGATCATAACTAACTATGGCACTTCCGTCCGTTCCTTTTATACTGTTCGCACCAGTGCTAAAACCATCTGCACTGGCACTCAGAGCGCCGTCCGTAGGCAGATTATGAGCAATAAATCTGTCTGCAGCAATATAACCACCGGGTGTAACTTCGCCTGTCGGTCCGTTGGGTACGGTCGCAAATTTTTCACGGTAATTATCTTTAATTTCAGAATTTAACAACCGTATATCATCTGCAGCACCGGCAATGTTGATAGCACCTTTTCGGATATAAACGCTGCCGCGATCCTTATCATCCGGAATCACATTTTCATCAGAATTATTATCCACTTGTAAAATGGTATCACCTTTTGTGATATCCTGATCCGCATTTCCTTCTGTTGCCAGCACCCTGAAATCACCTTTCGTAATATACAAGGCAGGATTTCCTCGTCCGACACTGTTTTTGGAGCCGTCGGGATTAGTCGGAGCGGCATCCAAAGACGGATCGTTCGGGTAATCTGTTTCTCCGCTGACATCATAATCATAAATGGCAAAACCGCCGGCAAAACGGGAAGTAATATATTTATCCTCGCGAGAAGCTCGAATATCAACCACCGGACGAGCCATATTGCCATCCAATTTATTTTCGCTGATCGTAAAATCCATCCCGCCTAAACCAAACAGATTACTGTATTTGTCCGCACTTCTGTCACGGCTGTACAAATCATCATGCGTTAAACTGGCCGCATCAAACTCTTGCGACATAAAACGTGCATAATCGGTTACGGAATCGATATATCCCGAATATGTACCGCTGTTGGCATCATTAACATTGTAAGCACGCAGCATATCGTCTTGGATAGAAACTACCGATCTGTCAATAAAACTGCCGTCTTCTTTAACCGTTGCCAAAGAGATCGAATTAAACGCCCCCAGTTTAATCTGCCCATCTGCCGTCGAGTTATTTACCGAACTGGTACCGTCTTCAACGTTATGTTCAATCAAACCGACATTAACATTAACACCGTCATCAGCCGTTACGCCGGCCAACACATTAACACCGCTTTCGTGTTTCATACGAATACCGCTCTGAACCTCGGTGCCATCATCCAAAGTATCATCAACCTCGGCAATCTGCATCCGATATCCGGCTTCTCCGGAAACAGGATCTTCATGATATCCGACCAACATTCTGCCTTCCAAATCACCGCCGTCCGTACCTTTTTGTTCCGTGACCAGATAAAAATCTTTGTCCTCAGTCACATCGTTAAAGTCCTCGGGACGCACACCGGCACGCAGCTTGGCGGCATCAACGTTATAAGCTTTCAGTTTTGCTGTTTTCAAACTGTCTTTGATGAAGGCCGGACCGTTAACTGTTAAGGCGTGTTCGCCGACATAATCGGAACTGTCAAACGTACCGTCAACAATACTCGGCGTTCCGTCCTCATTGTAGGTATAAGTCGTATACGAGGCATTATGCACCTCGCCGCCGCCGACAACGACCGCCGGTGCCGCATTCTGCTCGATCCACTGCTGGGTATCATAATCATCATATTTGCCGCCGTCAGCCTTGATGGACGGGTTTCTGACACTCAAAGCGCCGTCCAGCACATTAACCCGTTCGGCATTAGCCGCAATCAATTTTTGCGAACTGGTACCGGTTGTCGAACCGTCGGGCGAAGAGTTATCGGTTTTAGATTCAAACTCCATCGAACCGGCTTCTTTATCTACCGTCAACAACGCGCCGGCCGTTTCTTCTCCTATGTTGCCGTATTCCATTTTTTTGGTGGTAACACTGAAGATACTATTGCCTTTATCGGTGGTTGTCGTCGGATTGGACGGATCGGTATTATCCGTTGTGGTTTTGGTTTCATAATACTTAATACCGCCGCTATCAGCATTATCAGCCTCACTTCTGACCGTAAATAACGAAGACAGCGCAGCCAGATTGCCTTCCATATAAGCACCGCCCTTCTCACCGATATAAAGGGTGTAGTCAAGATTGGCCTCATATTTTTGATTATACTCCATTTGCGGCGTATCATCGATAGAGTCTTTTTTAAATGTATTCAAATCACCGCCCAGCATCCAATCTTTTTGCGGCCGCATAATAATCTGGTTTACCAAACGAATATTATGATTCTTTTCGTTGAATCCCATAAACAAATCGGTTTCCATCGAGTTCAAAACATAATCATTCTGCCGTTCGGTCTTGCGGTGCAAAACGTCTTCGTTTGCCAAACCCTGAGAAGAAATCGGCTGCAGCGAGGAGATAACAAATGTTTTTTCCGGCAAATTCAATCCTAATTCGGAATCATTGGTCAAGCTCCAGATACCCTGCGCACCCATAATCGTGCCGTTTTCCTCAACATAACCGCCGTTACTGCCAACCATGGTCGCAATACGCGACACACGGGTCGAAGGAAAATCTTCGCCTTCATTAGGCACTGCCGTCAAAAAGCCGGTTACCGTTTCGGCCACGACAACATCATTGCCGGCATCATCTTTTTCCGTACCGGTTGTTTTGCGCAGCACAACCTTAAAAGAAGGATCCGCACTTGTAAACAATTTACTGTCCTGAGTTTTCCCGTCTTTTAAGAAACCGTAAGGCAAATATTCGCATAAGTGGGAAATGTCAAAAGAAACAGAAGTGGCATCGGTAAAACCGCTGTAGTCGACTGTCCCTTCATCACAACTGTTAACCACGGTTTCTCCGTCATTGATACGGGAGAAGTTATCTTTGATATAGGCATCCATGGCGTTTGCCAAAATACGCAGCTGGTTTGAAGCATTAATATCCTGCAGTTCCGTTGTTCTCTCCGCCGCCTTTTTGTACAAAATAGGCGTGACCATCGCAATCAGCCCGAGCATTGCCATGGCTTCCACCAGCATTGTACCGGCTTCATTGATTCGATTAAACATTTTTTTCATAGTTTTTCCCCCGTTCAACTAAAACTTGGACATATAAACCAGACAATAATCACAGCTGCTGTACAGACTGTCATTGTTCTGCGGATTGCCCGGATCATAATCTTCATTATGCTTACGCAGGCGGCCGCAGACATTGGCAAAAGAATTTCCGCCCATCGAAGTGTCCGAAACATAATTGGGAATCGGCACATAGAACTGTCCGCCCTGACCGTAAACCCCCATATTTGTTTCAATGTCTTCTTCATACATTGAAGTGTTTTTATCATAAATATCAGCATCAACCTCCGTCCGGTCTACGGCATAACCCATGCCGTGCGTAAAACCGGTCGTCGTTTTCATGGCACTCAACAACACTCCGTCAGGTTTGCCCGAACGTACGTCACGCCACTTGGACGGAACGCAGCCGTAGGTAACCAAATAGACCGCCACCGAGGATCCCGCACAGCAGTTTCCGCCCGTACCGGTATCGGGAACCTTATCACCATCGGCCGAACCGCTGCCGGAACCATCCGGCGGAACCCCCTGCATACAACTTGCGGGCAACGCCCCGGCGCCGCTGCTTTCAAGCTTATCTTTATCCAGACAATATACCCAGGTCGTAAATTTATTAAACCCGCTTTCCTGCTGGAAACCGTAGGGCAGATCGGCTTTGAGCATTTGCGCGGTCAACTCTCCCGGTTTATAACTCAATCCCTGTGAAGAAGAGTTGCGATCGCGTTTGGTAATATAATTCATGGCGGCGCGATGCTGGACATAAAGCTTGGTCACCACAGTCTGAGCCTGCGGTTCAACATACAGTTCCTTAATATCCGAACGTATCGAGCCATTCATTGCAAAAAGCGCCGCAATAAACGTTGCTATAATCACCCACAAATACATGACCGTCCCTTTAAAAAACACTACTCCTTTTGATAGTGTAGCATAAATAACTTTTAAAAAAAAGCAATTAATAAAACACACCTCAGATTTCACATATTTGTAACATCACCGAAAACTTATATTTTTTGCCCAAAAAACAGCTCATAAATTAATCTTTGTCCTTGCCGGAACAATAATTT
>CABUAP010000056.1 GCA_902489675.1 uncultured Azospirillum sp.
GACATCTACTGGGTTGGTGTAAAAGATTGGAACTTAAGGGAGTTTCACGGTTATGCCACGCCGCACGGCTCGACCTACAATTCTTATCTGATCATGGATGAAAAAATCACGCTCGTTGATGGTGTTAAAAGTTATATGTCAAGCGAGATGATTGCTCGGGTCAAAAGTGTGGTTGATTTTTCTCAAATCAGTTACATCGTTGTCAACCACGTCGAGATGGATCACTCAGGCAATATACCCGAGATTATGAAATTGGCTCCTCAGGCGGTCATTATCACCGACAATGCCGGAAAAATGGCTCTGGAAGCGCATTTCGACACCACTGGCTGGAACTATAAACTGGTTACGACCGGCGAGAGCATTTCGATCGGCAAACGCAGCCTCACTTTCATGACCACGCCGATGTTGCATTGGCCGGATTCGATGATGACTTATGTTAAGGAAGAAAAATTGCTGCTGTCCAACGATGGTTTTGGTCAGCATATGGCTTCCGACGGTTTGTTTGTTAATGAACAGCCGCTTGACCTGGTGTTAAACGAGGCCAAAAGCTATTATGCCAATATTTTGTTTCCTTACGGCGCACAAGCGGAAAAAGCTTTGAACACGGCGGGAACGCTTGGTTTGGATATTGAAATGATTGCTCCCTCCCATGGCTGCATTTGGTCGGGTAAAGAGGAAGTAAATACGATTCTCGGTCTTTATGCTAAATGGGCTTCGGGTAAAAACGAGGGCAAAGCCGTTGTTGTTTACGATTCTATGTGGGGTGCAACTGCCAAAATGGCCGAAACGATCATGGCCGAATTTCAGGATGCCGGCATTCCGGTTACCAAGCATTGCTTGGCGGTGGAAAACGTTTCCGAAGTAATGGTCGATTTTCTTGATGCGGCTTATGTCTGCATCGGCAATCCCACTTTAAATAACCAACTGTTTCCGCGGGTCGCCGCTTTTGTGACCTATATGAAGGGGCTGTCGCCACGCGGCAAAAAAGCACTTGCTTTCGGTTCCTATGGTTGGAAACCGGGCGTTGTCAAACAGATACAGCAGGTTTATGAAGATCTGGGATGGCAGACGGTTGCGCCGTTTGAGGAAAAATACACGCCGAAGGCTGAAGTATTGGAGCAGTTAAAAGAACGCGTGCGCGAACTGATCAAACTGTAACCTGTATGAAATATAATAAAAACGCTCCCTGAAAAAGGAAGCGTTTTTATTATATGGGTGGGATCTGTTTTATATTCGTCTATTGAATAAGACGTATTTTCTAATCAGCACGGCGGCGGAAGCCGTGATTTTCGGCGACAAATCTGCCGAGTGAGGCAATTTTGTCTTTGACGGCCAGCAGGCTCTCATTGGGAGTGTAGCCGGTCGTTGATTTGCCCGGATACAGTTCATAGTGTTTTCGATATTGGGTGAGGGTGACATTGGGCATAATGACGTTGGCGCCGGAGCTCAATGCCGTTTTTTGTCCGTTTGGTGCCAGAGTTTCCATGGCGGTGGTGGCGGGGATATTGATATCCGGCAGCAAAAGCCTAGTCAGCGCCATAACTTTTAGAGCCGCGGTCAGGGTGCCTCCGTCTGCGTTTTTCAACGGTGTGTCGGGGTGAGGGATAAAAGGGCCGATCCCAACCATATCCGCATCAATTTCTTTGAAAAACAAAATATCGTCGGCATAGCTTTCGGTTGTCTGTCCCGGCAGGCCGACCAATACGCCGGTGCCGATTTCCAACCCGGCGCGGCCGAGGTTTTTGATGCATTCAATCCGCTTTTCCCAATTCATGCCCGGATCATGTTTGAGATAGAGCTGTTTGTCGGTTGTTTCGATTCTAAGCAGAAAACGATCGGCACCGGCTTCGCGGTAGGCTTGGTATTCTTCCAAGCTTTTTTCGCCGATGCTGAGCGTCAGCGCCACATCAAGAGTTTTGATCCGGCGGATGATGTCACATAATTTTTCAGTTGTAAAAGACATATCTTCGCCCGATTGCAGAACGATTGTTTTTAGGCCCATATTACGGGCAGCGTGTTCGGCCAATTTAAAAATCGTGTCGGCGTCAATCCGGTATCGCTCAATATTTTTATTGTCGCGCCGCAGTCCGCAATAGCAGCAGTTGTTGCGGCAGAAATTGGAAAACTCGATCAATCCGCGCAGGTGGATGCCGTCACCGACATAGAGCTGCCGTATCTCATCGGCGGCGGCAAACAGTTCCTGATTGATTTTCTCGTTAAGGAGCAGTTCGATCAGTTCGTTTTTATTCAGCCGGTGCTCTTGTCGCGCTTTTTTGATCAGCGAGTGCATTTGTCTTCCTTTTTTGTTGATTAATGAGTATCTTTTGTAAAGAAATTTTTTCGTATAATCAATAAAAAATGTTTGCAAGTTGGCAGATTATATTATAAGCAGAAATTAACATTTTCTATTTTGTAAAAGGATGAAAGATAATGATGATGGGATTGATTTTGATTCTTGCGCTGGCCGTTTCGCTGCCGGCTTATGCTAACCCGGCTTGTGCGGTTTGCACGGTGGCTGTTGCCGCTTCTTTGGAAATTGCCCGTTATTTCGGCGTGGATGACAGCGTGGTCGGCGTTTGGGCCGGTGCGCTTCTGGCTTTGCTGGGGTATTGGATGATCGTATGGTTTGATAAAAAGAATTGGCATTTTGCCGGCCGCGATTTTTGGCTGATTGCCGTCAGTGTGGCGATGATCGGTTTTATGTATGTCGGGGAGATGCAATATACTCCCGAACCGCTGTTGTTCTTCCTGTATCTGGATCCTTTTTTGTTCAGCGTCATTCTCGGAGCGGTTGCGTTGATCTTGTCTAATCATTTCTATCAGTGGATGAAGAAAAAAAACGGCGGTCATGCCCATTTTCCGTTTGAAAAAGTAGCCGTTCCGGTGCTTGTGTTAACTCTCTTCAGCATTTATTTTTATTATTATCCGCTTTGCGGCCGGGCAGCGGAGTTGTATGAATTTTAGGGGACGGCGGAATGAGACGATGCGAATAGTTTTCTAAAGTTTTTTGCCGGTTCCGAGAGCGCATTCTTTGAACCGGTTTTTTATTGAAAAATTAAGTTTTATGCTGTAACCTAACGCCAATTTGTATAAATAATAATTCTGGAAGTCCGAAATGATTCATAAAAACAAATTCGAAAATCCATCTCAGGAAGAAAACGAAGCCTCTTGGTTCGGCAGCAATCTCTATCGGTTGATGCTGATTGTAACGGTGGTTTGGTTTGCCATAGTGTTGATTTATATTACTCAGTTTTTTGGCTGGTCGAATTTATTTTTGATGATGCCTGACGAATTTGGCGGCTTTTTGGCCGGGGCGACCTTGCCGCTGGCACTGATCTGGGTCGGTATGGCTTATGTTGACCGCAGCGCGGCCTTCAAAAAAGAAGCGAAATTTCTGCGCGCTTATATGAACCAGCTGGTTTATCCCGAAGAGGGCGGCGCGGCGACGGCTAAAGCTATGTCGGAAGCGATTCGTTCTCAGGTATCGGAATTGCAGGAAGTGACTAAATTGGCAATGAGCCAAACATCGGTTATCAAAAAAGAATTGGATGACCGGGTGGATGATTTTGCCAGTCTGGTTCGGGTACTTGACAACTATTCGACTAAAAGTATTGTCGAGTTAACCAATGGGGTCAAGACTCTGACTAAGAGTTTTGACGGTGTTACCGAGAAAGCATTTAAAACCACTAAAGATTTAAACAGTTGTATTTCCGAATTTTCAAGTGTTGCCGCCAGGTTGCAGGGGGATATCAGCGGCATCGTCGATAACCTGCTGCCCGGGATGCACGAAATTAAAAACTCGGCCGATATCATTCAAAGCGTGGCCGAGAGCAGCTCCCGCCAGATTATGGAAGCCAGTGAGAATATCAAATCTTACGGCAGCGTTTCTGAAGAAAATTTCAATTTGGTCTATGAGAAAATTCAGGCGCAGGGAAAATATCTGGAAGATATTACCGGCCAGGCGGTGGAAAGCACCAAAGCCGTCGGGGAAACTTTCCGCTCCATTGCAGCAGAAATTGACGAACTGATCGAAACCCGCGGACGAAAAACCGTAGAATATGCCGAAAATATGGATAACAGCATTCAGGAAGTTTATCGCAAAATTTCGGAACACAGCGATTTGTTTGTCAACGAGGCGGAAAAGATTATTGCCCAAACGGCCTTGGTCGAAGATAATATTTCTTCACAAGCCGACGGATTAAAAAATATAGCCGATACGGTGGCAGAAAGCCTGCGCACGGCCGAAATTTCGCTTAATTCCGGTTTTGACGATCTGGATGACCGCAGCGCTAAAGCGGTTGAAAATCTGCGGGAAGTTATTGATACAGTCAAAGTCAAAACCGAAAACCTGATCAGTTTTACCGATAATGCCTGTGATCGGATTAATGCCGGCAGCGATAATATTGCCGAGCGGTTTAAGCAGCTGCAGGATCTCAGCAATAATGTCGGCGGCGGTCTTGATAATGTGGGCAGCCGTTTTGAAGAAAGCGTCACCGGTATCAGAAATACGATCAGCGAGATGATGCAAAGCTTAAACGAGGTGAATGATGCTATTGCCGCCCAGTCGGAAAAATTGAGCGAAACCGGCAATATCGCAGTTGCTCAAAGCCGTATAGCCGAAGATTCTCTTTCTGCCCAGCATAGTACCATCAGCGCCTCTTTGACCCGAGTTGAAGAAGTTAAGCTCGAACTCAACCGCCAGATTGAAGAGCTGTCGGCAGCAGCCGGACGGATTGCCGAAGAAACCGGTACAGCCATTGAACAGTTGAAAGAAAATCTGTCCGCATCGTTAAAAGTGTCGAACGAAGCGGCCGAGCAGACACAAAAAATTAATGATGGTTTGGAAACGGAAGTCCGTCGTTTGGATGAAGCGGCCGACACGGCAGCTCAAAAAATTTCCGGCCTTGAAAATACGGTTGCCGCTCAAAGCGAACAGCTGCGCAGCCTGATCGGTGATATTGACGAACGTACGGCGCAGGTTGCCGCGATTATGGAAAAACATAGCGATACAGTTAATGAGGCGACCGGGAGCTTTTCCAAACAGTTCAACGAAATTGTTTCTACTTTTGAAAAACAATCCGAACTGTTCAACTCCGCTGCGGAAAATGCTGCCGAAGTCAGTCGTTCGATCAATGAACAGATTGCTGCCGTCAGCGAAAGCGCAGACAGCGTATTTGCCAAGATGACGGCGTTGGAAGACGAAGTTGAACGCCGCGGATCCGACGTTGCCGACAAGTCCAACGTTGCCATTGATAAATTGAGTGAAATTGATCAGGCAATTGCCGAAAGAATACGCAGACTTGATGAAGACCTGTCTGATGTGAGCGCCCGCCAAGCACGGATTGCCGAAACAATTACCGAGGGGCTGGCGCAGTTCGGCAGTGCGGTGGATCAAGCTAAAGACCAAGCGGACGAAGCCGCTGCGGCAATTGTTAACAGCATGAACAGCGGTGCCGAAGAGGTTGTTAAGGTCGTGGCGCAAATGAAAGATGCTGCCGAAAACGCCGCGGGCGCTCTCACTGCCGGCAGTGAGAAAATCAGAAGTGCGCATAACGAGTTTGGTACCGAATTTACCGTGTTGGTCGGACAAATGGATGGTTATGCCGAAAAAATCGGCCGTTCGGCAGAAGAAATTTCCGGCCGCGGGGCAGAAATTAATGAACATTTCGGTGCGTTGGTTCATCAAATTGAAGCTCAGGAAATCAAAGCTGATGAAATATTCAAAACTCTGGGTGAGCAAATGCAGGTTCAAAGTGCCGCAATCAATGACAACTTTGGCCGCCAGCGCGAAGATTTGATGGACGTCGTCAATCTGGTCAGCGCACAAACCCGTCTTGGCGAAGCGGCATTAAACGAACAGTACAAATGTTTGATGGATGTATCCGATGCCGTGTCCCGCAAAATGGAAAGCTTGAGCGAGCAGTTTAAGAAAAATACCGGCGGGCTGCAGGAAAATGCTGCCGCCATGGCTGCCGAAATTGCCGGGCTCTCGGATCGTCTGCAGCAAATCGGCAACAATATGGGACAAACAACGCAGAGTTCCATTGCCGGCATTGAACAAGTCAATCAGGCGTTGGTTTTGTGTTCCGACAATCTCAATCAGGCAACCGACAATGCCGCCGCCAATATGAACAAGGTGACGGAAGATTATCACCGTTGTCTGAATGGTTTCGGCAGCGTGACTGAAGAAACCAACCGTGCGTTGAGCGAAGCCGCCGGCCTGATCGCCGAGGAAAACGGCAAGATGGCGCAGATTGCCGAAGATACCAAATCGCTGACGGATTATTTCAACGGTTTGATGAACAACGCTTCCGATCAGTTGATCGAAAAAGCCAATATTGCGCATGATAAGATCCGCGAACTGGCCGACGGCCTGCAGCAGTTGGGCAAACGTTTGGAAGAAACGACAGGTGACAGTTCCGAACATTTTGCTGCATCGGGCGAAAAATTGCGTTCGACTGTTGCCGAGGTTATGACCGATGCGGAGCGTCTTGCCGGTGAAATTCGGGCTTCTCACGATATCTTTAAAGAACAGTCCGACAGTTTGAAAATTGTTGCTGACGAAACATTGACCAAAGTCAGTGAAGTGATGGGTAACTTCAGCGGCAGTCTGACCGAGTTTACAGACAAGAGCAATGCGATAGTTGAGAATACCAACAGCTTTAACGGCGTGATCAAAAAGCAAATCGAATTGCTTGATATCGGCGCCAAACAGGCCGGCAGCGAATTGGCAGATATTGAAAAACGCTATCGGGAAATGAAAGTTGAAAACTTCCTCAAAAATGCAACTTCCATCATCGAAAAACTGGAAACGCTGGCGGTGGATATCAATATGATTTTCAATCCAGAAAGTCAGGATAAGCTGTGGCAGAAATATTATGAGGGCGATACAGATGTTTTTGTCCGCTATCTGTCACGCAGCATGAGCCGCAAACAGGTGGTGGCAATTAAAGAGGAATTTGAGAAAAATCCCGAGTTCCGCAAAATGGTAAAAGCCTATATGGGCGAGTTTGAAGAATTGATTAATCGCGCCCGCAGCTGCGAAAAATCGGGGATATTGCTGTCTGTGATCTCGGGAGCGGACATCGGTAAAATATACTATGTCATTGCCCGTGCTTTGGATAAGTTGAATTAATCCGATGCCAATACTCGATTTTGACAGTCAGGTCTTTTTAGCGCCGATGGCCGGTATTACAGACCGGCCGTTTCGGATGCTGGCTGCTTCTTTCGGCGGCGGCAATATCGTTTCCGAAATGGTCGCGGTCAATGCTTTGGAACGCAAAAACCCAAAAACCAGCCGGATCGCCGATGTGCGGGATGAACCTTATCCGGTAGTGGTGCAACTGGTCGGCGGAGAGCCGCAGCTGTTTGCCGAAGCCGCCAAATTGGCGGCGGATTTGGGAGCCCGCAGTTTGGATATTAATATGGGTTGCCCGGTCAAAAAAATTGTTAACAACAATTCCGGCTCGGCACTGATGCGGGATCCGCTGCTGGCGGCCAAAATTATCGAAACCACTGTTGCCGCTTCACCGCTCAAAGTCAGCGTCAAGTTTCGCAAAGGCTGGGATCATGAACATATTAATGCCGTAGCGTTTGCCCGTATGTGTGAGGAAAGCGGCGCCGCTTATGTGACTGTTCACGGCCGTACCCGCAGCGATTTTTATGCCGGCGAGGCGGATTGGGACATTATTGCCGAAGTCAAAAACGCGGTAAAAATCCCGGTAGTGGCCAACGGTGATGTGGTTGATACGGCATCGGCCGAAAAAATTTTGCGTCAT
>CABUAP010000057.1 GCA_902489675.1 uncultured Azospirillum sp.
AAAAGCGCTTCGTTCACCAAAAAGGACATCCGCATGACTACTATTTTACCTTATCGCAATTTGTACCTAAGCACCATCTGCTCAGCTTCACTATGTCTTATTCTGACCTGTAACGCTGCTGCAAACAGTCCGGCTTATGATTTCAATTCTTATATACCAACTCTTAAACGCCATCATTCCCTGCCGGAAAACAACCCGGCACACACTGCAATTGACAGCGGCTACACCATTTCCTTTGACCAAATCGCCGTTGGAATCGATGGACAGCCAATTGGCGACTATGACTTTGTCTATCAACAAAGAACCGAAGACAACCGTGCAATTCCCGTTTATTATAAAGTCAGCCATACTTTTTTGGGCAAAGATACATTGGGAAGAATCGTCAATCATGACGAACGATCTGAAATCAACGGCTATTTTAAAGACATACAATTATATTATTACGGTTCCCCGGGAGCCATTTACAACGTGAGCGGCAACAAGAAAATTGATTTGATTGCCGCAGATTTTATTAATAACGGAATTTCTTACTCTTCAGACCATGGCGCGTTCGGCGGTGCATTGGTTAACGGCAGTCTGACTTCTGTCGTTACCGGCAATATCAATCGCGTTATCGGGGACTTTATCGGCAATCACTCAATAAATGAGGGCAACGGGCAAAGCGGCGGAGGCGCAATTACAAATATCGGCGTCATTAAAGAGCTGTCCGGAAATTTCATCGGCAACTACACCAAAGGCAAGCAGGCGGTTGGCGGCGCACTGGTTAACCTGAAAGTGCTGGGAACCATCAACGGCACTTTTATCGGCAACCATGCGGAAGGAAACATTGTCCGCGGCGGTGCCATTTACAATACGGTCGGGCAATACTCCTCTGGCGGGACAGACACACCGATAGAAAATATTCCGACTATTCCGTTGATCAAAGGCGATTTTATCGGCAATTACGGTATTGGTACAGAAACTGCTTTCGGCGGTGCAATTTCCAATATCAACAAAGGAATAGCACCTGACATTTATGGTAATTTTATCGGCAACTATGTAGATGCAAAACTTTCCCGAGCGGGCGCCGTTGACACGCCTGCCGGAATTAACACCATCACCGGCAGCTTTATCGGCAACCATGCCGACAGCAAAGACGGCCGCGCCTATGCCGGCGCCATTTATACGGGCAGCAACATGCGATTTGTCGCCGACGGCCTCAACAATTATTTTATCGGCAACTATACCAAAGATCCTTCCCGCGGCAAAATTTACAACGCAATCATGGTCGACAGCACCGAAAACGTTAAGTTGACTTTTGACATCACCGGCGGCGGCAACCTTTATTTTAATGATAACATTAACAGTTTTCAACGAGAAGAAAACCGGTATGACATCGACATCCTCGGCTACGGCAGCGGCAAGTTTTTCATGAACAATTACATCATGAACGCCGGCGAAATCACAGTTAAAGACGCAATGCTGGTGTTCAATAAGGCGCCATATACCGATGATGACGGCTGCGGCAGCGCCTGTCACGGACAATTTATCGCCGGCTTTGCAAGCGACGGCCGAACACCGGATCTGACGCTCGATGCGGTGACCAGCCTGAACCTGAGAAATTCCCAGTTTTATTTGCACAACGATTATATTGAAAACGTGAAGCTCAAAAACTACACCGTTACCGGCAATTCGCTGCTGCATATAGACGTAACAAAAGAAAACGGCGAGTGGACGGCTGACAAAATCAGTCTTTCGGGCAAAATAGAGGGTGCCACTCAGGTTGTGGTTTATGACCGAACCAACGAAGACAACCGCGGCGCCAGCGTTTTGTTCATTGAAGCGCCAAACGATAAAGACGGCAACAAACCGGGCGTGTTCCGGGTTTACGGCAGTCCCTACAAATGGAACATAGCTTACAACCATCGAGGCGAAAAAAGCGGCAGCTACTGGTATTTGGTCGGTTCTGACGAGAAAAACGATCCGAATTACGTCGGCTTTGTTCCCAATCCGATAGGCATTGACGATCCGTTTGATCTGCCGGAACCGGACGCCAAACCGGAAGTAACGCCGGAAACTCTCGCTTATCAGGGATTGCCGGCGGCAGCGATCGAACAAACCCGTTCAATGGCCGGAAACGTTCGCAATCATGCAGCAGCCGACAAATTTTTCACCGGCTCCTGCGGCGGCGTCTACAGTGACGCCTGGAACGGAAAAGCGCTTAAAAACTTTTGGGTCAGTCCGGTTTATCATACCGCTTCAATTGACAGTCCGGTTAAAATCGACGCTGACATCAACGGACTGGAAGCCGGATTTGACATCCAGCGCAATTTGCGGCACAGATTGGGCGTTTTCGCCTCGTACCGGCAGGGCGACTATGAACTGGACGGGCAAAGCGACGGTTTCCGCACCTATACCGGCGCAGACATTGATATCGACAGCTACGGCGCCGGTCTGTATTATCGTTACGATTACCGTCGCTGGCAGGTATTCGGTCTGGTCTACGGCGGTATCCAGCGGGCGGACGTCAAATCCGATGACGGCGTCGGCGGCGACAGCGACGGGGTTGAGCTGAGCGGCAGCCTGGAAGCAGGTTATCTTTACGACATAAGCGACAGCTTAAAACTTGAGCCGAGCATCGGCATTGCCTATACGCAAGTCGGTTTTGACGATCTTCGCGACTCGTACGGCAAAACGGCGTCTTACGGTACGTTTCGGCAAACCGAACTGACGGCCGGGATCAAACTGGAAAAATATCTGCCGACGGAAAACGGTTCAGCCAAATTGTATTTTAAACCGAGCGTCATTCAGCTTCTGAGCGGCGGCGACAATGTGGCCGTCAGCGGCCTGCGCAAGACCGAGGGGCTTGACGACACAACGTTGGGACGGGTTGAATTCGGCGGCCGTTACGGCTTTTCCGAACGATGGTCGGCTCACGGCTGGACAAACTACACTTTCGGCAGTGACTATGAGGCCCTCTCTTTCGGCGCCGGTTTCAGTTATGCCTGGTAAAAAAAACGGCAAAACCCCTTCCCGCAAAGGAAGGGGTTTTTGGAAAATTACTGCTTCCGCTTATTTGCCGCAGCCGCAACCGCCTTTTTTCGGCTGGTTGGAGGATTCTTCCTGAGCAGCAGATTTCTTGGTTTCGTTATTCATAGCAAACTCCTTGTTAAAATTAAAAAAACAAAAGTCGTTAGCAGTCATGTTTCTATTTAAGAAGCGGCTATCGGAAAACAAGGTTTATAATCCGAAAGTTAATCCTCACCGAACTTATTGTTTATCAGCCGGGTCAGCTTGTTGATCGCTTTTTCCGCCTCATTACCTTCGGCGGTGATTTTGATGGTGGTTCCTTTGGAAGCGGCCAGCATCATCAAGCCCATAATCGAACAGCCGTTAACCGATTGTCCGATCCGTTCCACCTCCACCCGGGCATCCAAATTTTCGATTGCTTTGACAAAGGCAGCGGCCGCGCGGGCATGAAGCCCTTTGCGGTTTTGTATTTCCAATTCGACGGAAAATATTTCTTCACTCATTTTAAACCCCGAGAATCTGCGAGGCGACATTGATATATTTTTTGCCGGCTTCCTGCGCGCCGAGAACCGTTTCTTTCAGATTTTTTTCTTTGCGCAGCGAAGCAATTTTAATCAGCATCGGCAAATTAAGACCGGCCAGAATTTCCACTTTGGCCTTATCCATGATCGAGATTGCCAAGTTGGAGGGGGTGCCGCCGAACATATCGGTGAGCACAATCGCGCCGCGGCCGTTATCTACTTCGCCGACTTTTTTTAAGATTTCCTGCCGGCGGCTTTCCATATCGTCTTCGGGGCCGATGCAAACCGTGGCCACATTTTCCTGCGGGCCGACAACGTGCTGCATGGCCGCAACAAACTCATTGGCAAGATTGCCGTGCGTAACTAAAACCAAACCTATCATCATATGCCTTTTCTTACTATTTCTCGGAGCTGCCGCCGGTCCAGAAGTTGACGGCGCCGAAACTTTTGATCACATCTTCTTTACTTTTGGCCAAAACCAACTCATCAGCGCGGGTCTGGCGGCCTTTGAACACAATCTCTTCCACATTGTCAACCGGCACGGCATAGACGCGTTCAACCATTTTGCCCTGCAGTTCGACAATCATGACAAACTCTGCCTCGGCCAGCGGGCCTTTGGTTTCTTCGTCAATATTATCCAGACGGACAGCCAACCGGCCGTCGCGTTTCAGAAGCGCTGTTTTTCTGCCGTCAAACTCCAACACCGGGTTGACCGGGCTGCCGTCGCGGGCATCGATAAAAATAGCCAGTTCACCGTATTTATTTTCGATGATTTCAAAAAAATCCTGTTTTTCGACAACGGTGTAATATTGTGTTTCCATTTTGCTGTCCTTTATGGTAATATTTGTTTTGCCTGCATAGTAATACATTCGGCATCAAGAGTCAATTTTGAGTTTATAAAAATGGAAAAAACCCCTGCCCGCTTTATTCTGCATTATGTCAAGATTTTCAAATGGTCTTTCCTGCTGATCGGTTTTCTGGTCATTGTCCGGCAGATTACCGAGGCAATCAGCCCTTGGTATCTGGCCAAAATTTACGAAACGGTTTCGGCAGCGCCCAAAGGCGGCATTCCGTGGCAGCAGCTGTTTGTTTACGCCTTCTGGCTGGCAGCGATCATGCTGGCGGGGATGATCGTGGCCGAATCCGCGATGTTTGTCATTGCCCGTTTTATGCCCAAAATGCGCACCATGGTGATCAAGGACACTTTTGAAGACGTCAACCGGCAGTCGATTTCCTTTTTTTCCCGCGAGATGACGGGCAATATTTCGGGCAAAGTGCAGTTGCTGTCCAACAACACCATCGAGCTGACAGGCTTCAGTCACGAAATTTTTTATATGGTCAGCAACCTGATCGTTAAAACGATCGTATTGAGCTGGATCAGTTGGTATTTTACCGTGGTAATGATTTTCTGGACGATTGCGATTGTCCTGATCAGCTGCAAACTGGGCAAAACCCGGCGCCGGTTGGGGATCGAAACCGGCCGGCAGACCAGCGCCGCCAACGGCACCATTGTCGATGCGCTGGCCAATTACAGCGAAATAAAAAGCTTTGCCAATTTCAATTTTGAAAAAATCAACCTGCTGAAATCTCTCCGCCAGCTGCGGCGGGCAGAAAGCAAAGAACGTTATGTGATGGGCATCATTCGCATGATCCAACAAACGGTCACTGTCTGCTCGGGGGTCGGTTTCTTGTTTGTTTCAATCTATATGCTCAAAAACGATGTTATCAACGTTACCGATTTTATCTATGCCAATACGTTGTTCGTGACTGTTTCGCATCTGGCCTTTTCCCTTTCTTGGAGCTATAACAATGTTGCCCGCATTTTCGGCAATCTCTCTTCGGCGCTGGAAACTTTGGCGGTTGAGCCGGAAATTATTGATGCGCCGAAAGCCAAGACCTTAACAATCCGCAAAGCCGGTATTCGCTTTGAAAATGTCACTTTCGGCTACGATGCCCGCGATCCGCTGTTTAAGAACTTGTCGCTTGAAATTAACCCGCAGGAAAAAGTGGGGCTGGTCGGGCTTTCCGGCTCGGGCAAATCAACCTTCGTCAAACTGATCAGCCGCTACTATGACGTCAACGGCGGCGGGATCCGCATCAACAATCATGATATTCGCGATGTCACCCAAAACTCGCTGCATAAGAATATTTCCGTCATTCCGCAGGATGTGTGCCTGTTTAACCGCACGCTGATGGAAAACATCCGCTACGGCAATACTGATGCCGGAGAAAAAGAAGTGATTGCGGCGGCCAAAAAAGCCTATGCCGACAATTTTATCCGTGATTTTCCCGAAGGTTATCAAACCAAAGTGGGCGACCGCGGGGTGATCCTTTCCGGCGGGGAAAGACAGCGGATCGCCATCGCCCGGGCTATTTTGAAAAATGCGCCAATCCTGATCTTTGACGAAGCAACTTCCGCGCTTGACAGCCAAAGCGAACGCCATATTCAAAAATCTCTCTCCAACCTGATGAAAGGCAAAACCGTGTTGGCAATTGCCCACCGCCTGTCCACGTTGAGGGAAATGGATCGGATTTTGGTTTTTGACAAGGGACGGATCATTGAAAGCGGCAGTCACGAAGAACTGCTGGCTAAAAAGGGACTTTATTTCAAGCTTTACAATATGCAGGCCGACGGCTTTGTCCACAGTTAAAGCATTTTCCGCCGCAATTTGCGGTTTTGTTCACTTTTTTTATGCCGCGGTTCTTTTTCCGTGACGTCGTTTTCAACCGAAAGGGACGTGCAGCGCCCAAGATTGACCATAACAGCAAAAAGATATTTTGCCAGTTGACGATTGGGAATGCGATTATAGGAAGAAACCAGCAAAATACTTTCATTGCTGCTCATGATATCGTTTGCCACGGTCAACGGCTTGCCGGCTGCCAGTTCGGCGATCTTTTCCGGCGTATAATTCCGCATCCGCGGCGATTGCATACAAGTTTCGGCATCTATGTCCTGAAAAAAGAACTGTACCGGCACATCAAGGACACAGGCACAGTCCCACAAGCGGGAAGCACTGATACGATTGTCGCCGTTTTCGTATTTTTGAATTTGTTGAAAAGTGATACCGAGCAATTCGGCAAGCGTTTCCTGACTGAGGTTAAGTGCCAGCCGGCGGAGTTTGATGCGTTTGCCGACGTGAATGTCGATCGGGTTGGGTCTGCCGTCCGGCATACGGCCGCGGCATTTTTTATTTTTTGAAAGAGCGGCAGTTGCTGCCGTTTCACGGTCAGAGGGCATGAAAATTCTCCTGAAATGGGGTTAAATTCTCCGCCATTCAAGGCCCGAAGGCGGAGGGAGCTTCCCATACCACATAACCGGTAACAACTTATTACTCTCCGAAGCTATACTTCGGCGAGCTATTCATTGTACTCCCTCCTCCATTCGGAGATAAGAAGACACAATGACTTTTCTATATAACGCATTGTTATTATGTTATGTGGGAAGGGAATCCCGATAGCTTTTATAATAATAAGGTTTGCTTTCATGCGTTCAAACCACAGCCGAAAACCGGCTGTCAGTTGAAGCATAAATCAGTTCTTGATAAAAAGCAATTTGATTTTGTACATCCCTCCTTTCGTAAAGAAAAACCACCTTGAAAAAATCCAAGGTGGGGAGTTTCCAATACACAGTAGGGTGTAGCCACATATTTGGCCATGCCTTATTTTGTGACACTCCCCTTTAAGAGAGTGCCAGCTTACGCCACCAACAACCGGCGTGCTTCCTACTGAGGATTGGATTCCCCATGACTGAAATAATACACAGCAGATAACTGCTGCGTTTATCAGTATATGGTAATTTTTGCGAAAATGCAACCGTTTATTGTGACTGTTCTTTTTTATCAAAATTATTAATTGAAAAAACAGGGATATTTTTGCCCCTCGGGTACATTTTTCTATTTTTTTTATACTTTATGGCCGGCCGCCTTTGCGCAATCACGGCTTGATTTTAGCATTATTGTTTGTATGATGAAGGGAAATACCTCTGGAGATTGATTGATGAAAATATTTTTTGCCTTTTTGTTTGCCTTGCTGTTTTGTTTCGATGCTGTGGCAAGAGAAAGTCATTACTATCCTTTCATGTATAGCTGTAAAGTAAAACAAAACGATGTTGCTACTTACAAGAAAGAGATGAGAAAATGCGAGCAGGCTTTAGACAAAGATTGTAAAGTTGCAGAAACAACGGCTCAGATGCTTGATTGTACTTACAA
>CABUAP010000058.1 GCA_902489675.1 uncultured Azospirillum sp.
CCCGCCGATAAGGCGGGCTCAATATAATGCCAAATCAATTTTTGCCTTCATTGGCTTTTTGTATTTCTCTCCACATACTATCGCTCATCCTCTTCTCTCTGCGACTAAGATTTTGAGCTTCCGGCGAGTTTTCATTCAGATTTTGTGCGGTTGTTGCCCCTTCAATGCCAGGACGATCTCCGGACTGAGTAGTGGCACCGACAATGATTTTCTGTTTTTCAACCGGCGGCGCGGCACGGGTAACGACAACTTCATCACCGTTTCCTTTACCGCCATCTTCCAATTCCAGACGAATATCGGAACCGCTGTTTTCTTCCTCAATAATTTTTGTCGGAAGCGGATCAGCTTTTTTCATCGGTTCAACCACAACTTTTCTTTCTTCGCCGCCTTTAACTTCTTCGTACATAACCCGTTTGTCTTCGGGACAGTTGGTTCCTTCACCGATTACACGAATGCGACGGGTCATCGTCAGCGTGCCGTCTTCATCAACCGGCAATCCCCGATAACCGGCACCGGCTACGGCAAAGAATTTATCCGCATCCATACGGCCATCGGCACGGCCGGCCTCGTTTAAGGTACAAATATCCAGCGTTTTGCGGGCAGTTTCCATTTCTTCGGCGGTCAGTTTGTCGCCGCAACCCAACAAATGGTACAGATCTTCTAGTTGTTTGCCGAGCGAACCGGTACCGATGGTACCGAATTCTCCGTTTTTAACCGAGGTGATCGCCGCCAAACGGGAGAATTTGAACAGAACCTGTTCTGCCGTCATCGGATTTTTGCTGTCAATACTCAACTCCGCTGCATAATGCGCTGCGTGGGAATAGAAACGATCCATACCGGCGCCGTCATTGGTATCGAGCTTATCATACCAGCTCTTAAGCGTTTCGAACTGGCGGCGGCTGATACCCATATCCTGATTCCACTGATCCGGGAAATCTTTCATTTCAAATGCGTTTTCAACCGTATTTTCTTCCTTAACCTCTACCTCGGTATGTTGTTCATTCGGAACGACTTCCTGATTTTCGTCTTTTTCAACTTTCGGTTTCACAACCGTTGTCGTATCGCTCTTCTGTTCAATGACATCATCATGCTGCTCACCCGGCATATCCAAGCCGTGTTTCTTTGGTTCGCCGGCATGAGCATCTCCGCAAGCCTCGACTACCATCATGGTAACGGCAGCACCGACGGCAGACATCCCCAAGCTTTTCCATTCCTTTTTGCGTGCTTCGGCATCTTTGGCCGTTGCTACGCCGACAATATTGCTGGCAATCGAACCGGTCATAGTCAAACCGCGGCGCAACATCCGTTGGGCAGCCATCTGTTTAGCCACTTCTGCAGCCGTCTGGGTGGCCACATCGGCACCGACAGAAGCCGCCGTACTGGCAATACCCCAGCTGACAGCCGCCGCACCGACAGAGAAGGCGGCTTTGGTCAAAAATTTGCCGTTTGTATAAATCTCTTTATAGCTTTTGTTCGGCTGTTCTTTTTTCTGTTTATATGCTTCATAAATAACCCGGCGGCCGATGGTATAAGCAGCATAGGCAGCACCGCCGATTACGGCAGCGGAACCGCCGCTGGCAACCGTTGCGGCAAAGCCGGCGGCAGCAACCATATCGGCACCGATTTCATATCGGTTTTTATAAATATTTTTAGCAGCACTCAGGGCTATTTCGTATTTATTATCCCATACATGTTTGCAACCTTCGTTAAAAGCGGCAACACCGTTGGATACTTTTTGATTGCAGTTTTCAAAAACTTTGTTGGCACCAGCTCTGGCTTTTTGCCACTGATTGCGCAATTCCTTGCCCTGATCTTTCAGTTTGGCAAAACCCTGATTGATCCGGTTGGAAATTTTCTTTACATTATTTTTGTATTCAATCAACCGATCTTCCGTCTGCGCGGCAACATTGGCGCAATAGCCGACGGCGCCTTCAACACTGACAGAAATTTTAGCGGCAGTCGATTTGCCGAGATTGGCAATCTTTTCTTTAATTTCTTTCGTCCGGGCAGAAAGCAGAATTTTGGCTTCTTCATCGGCTTTTTTCTTATCACCGGAATATTTTTGATTCATTTCGCGGTTGATCTTGGTGGTTTCCGCAACCATAAAGCTTTGCAAAATTGCCAGATCGATTTTTTCATTCAGCGTAGCGGTATAAATCTTTTTTCTGGCTTCTTCATCGGCCGCATTCATAAATTTTTTGGCAACCGGCGATTCCGGACTGCTGGCACCACGCAATTCATTCTGAGTTTCCAACTTGGCAGCGGCAACAATCTGCGCAATCATTTTATCGCGCTCTTTGCCTTCAACAACTTTAGTAGTTGTTTTGCCCTTTTCCTCCGCGGTTTGATACAGCTCCACTTTGTCCAAGCGGGCGCGCACATCGGAATAATCCTGATTCTTATCATCAAGAGGATTGGTGGCAGCATTTAAATCCTCTACCGCTTTAGCGGCAGTGGCCAAACCGGTATAAAGCTGCATATCCAATTTCACTTTCGTTTCAATGTGCTGCAGCAGCTTATCGAACTCGGCCCCATATTCCTTTTGGCCGTTCAGAGCATCATAGAGCGCATCGGCGTCGGAAAAATCGCCGTTTCTGATCATTTCTGCTGCTTGTTTAGCATTCATTGCCATGAGTTTTCTCCTCAAAATTGCCATTTTTTGTCATATTTGCCTGCAATATACCATAAAAGGCATATGCAGGCAAGTATTTTTTGTCAAATTTTTGTGTTTTTTTACAAATTTTTAATAATCGGCATGATGAATTATTTAATGAACCCTCTGACTGTGGCTCATCGTCATATCCCGAATATCCGGACTATATTTACGATCTTGCGGCTGAAGCTTGAGCACGGCATATTTAATATCTTCCTGTTCTTCCCGCGAACGTTCGCTCATTTTCTTCGGTTCAATGACTGTTTCCGTCACACTGCCGCCTTTACCGTCGTCTTTATTTTCCTTATGAACATTGAGGTTATAGCGTCCTAAGGCTTTTTCCAAATCCGCCAATTTTTCCTTGCCGCCTTCGTCAAGCCCCCCTTTGGCAGCAGCAACAGAAAGCTTTGCATATTCTGCCAAAGTCAATTCGGCACTTTCCTTTGAATCTTTTCCGATGATTGCCCCTGCCTTTTGCAAAGATGCGATTTTTTCGTCAAGAGCCGTTTTGTTGCTCATTTCCTTAAAATTGATATCCTTTGCCGGTGTGGCTGCCAATCTTTCCATCATATTATAACGCACTTTGGCACTGTCCGGACGGAAATAGCTATAATAATCATCTTGCAAAAACTCTTTTTTCTCTACAGGCTTGCTTGTATCCTCTTCCGTGTTTTCTTCTTTTTCTTCCTGTTTTTCTTCTTTTGGCTTAAAACTGTCATAGACTTCGCGATCTTCCGCGCTCAAGCCTTGCATTTCTATACCGCCTTTGGCACAGGCCTCGATCAACGCCGCTTTAAATTCCGGCGTCATGGTTGTACCGAGCTTGATCTCCTGATTGTTATCTTTTGCCAAGGCGACGATTTCTTTAAAATGGTCGGCATTAGGCTTTTCGCCTTCCGGGGTTTTAACCGACAATTTGTCTTTGTCGGTATAATGGACTTCGGTACCGTTGGCAAATTTGCCTTTCAAACCGGCCGGGCGTTCGCCATTTTCGTCCGCTTCATTATCCCGAACCCATTCATTGCCGTTTTCCCGACCATATTTGGTCAAAGCCTCATCATATTTTTTAACCCAGTCGGGATCTTCTTTCTCAGTTGTGCGCGGTCCCTCGCCTTCCATCCCGTCGACTTCAATGGTACCATCACCGGATCCTGCCGATTCGCCGCCTTCTTGTCCATCCCCCGTTTGCTGAGAGCCCGGTTGATTGCCGTTCCCATCGCTTTCCAGACTTTTACGCTTTTCTTCCAGCTTTTCCAAATCTTCTTTGCTGATTTTGCCGTCTACAATTTTTATTTCCAGATCTGCAAACTTTTCCTCATCGTAATATTTGGGAAGTTCAACCCAATTTTTCTGTCCGGTAATCTCCTCTGCGGTGGGTTCCGTTTTGCTATCGTTTTCGCTCATTTGTTCCTCCTGTGATGATATGCCCAAATATTTTTTTAAGGTTCCGGGGTTTAACATACAATTCCCGATAGATTGTGTCATTAAATTCTTCGTCTTTTAGCACGCCGTGCAGTTTTTGTTGCTTGAGTTCGGCAAACAGCGCATCCTGAACTTTTTGCTGCCCTTTGGCGGTTGCGTTCAAAAACGGCGGGATCTTGCCGCTGCGCAGCGTTTCGCCGATTTTGGCGAAAGCATCGCCCTCACCTTTTAACGAAGCCGCACGTTTCAAACTCAGCCCGACACCGGCCAGATAATTCTTGTATGCTTTTGAGTTTTTGATTTTCTCAATCACATCGACAAGTTTCTGACTTTCCTCATTATTTAAACTGATCGCAGCCATTTTGGCACCTCTGTTTTTTTATTATATCCAAAAGATAACACAAAAAAATATTTTTGTCCACTTTTTTTGTTGATAGTTATATGGATATTATAAAAAAATGAGCTGCAAAAGCAACTCATTTTCAAAAGCTTGTGACAAATCAGCGGCGAATATCAAAAACGCTGAAACGAGAGCGCAGCTTCTGCAACAATTCCTTATCAAGAAAAAACTGTTCGCAGTCGGCATCGGTCGAAGTTTTATCGCTTTCAACCGGCCGGTACTTTTGCAGAAAATACTTTTTAACGCCCCTTAACGCCAGTTCATCGGCAATCGCATAAATATCGGCAATTGTCAAAATCCGCGGATCGCAGGTCGTGCGACATTCAAAATCGACACCGCTTTCCGTCAAAAGTTTTAAGCTTTCCCTCACTTGATGCAGATGATCGGCCCCACCGACCGCCGTCCGATATTTCTCTTGGTCAAACGGCGCTTTAATATCAAAACCGACCCAATCGATGAGCGGCAGTACTTGTGCCAAATGCTTCGGCCGATAGCCGCCGGTATGCAGCCCGATCAAAAAACCCATGGCTTTGACTTCCTTAATCGCGTTTTCCAAGCCATTTTGCACCAGCGGTTCGCCGCCGGAAAAAACAACGCCGTCCAAAATGCCGCGCCGGGTTTGCAAAAATTCGATAAATTTTTCCCAGATAAAACCATCCGCCGCCTGCGTGTCCTGCAAAAAAGCGTTGTGGCAGAAAGGACACCGCCACGGGCAGCCCTGCATAAAAACGACGGCTGCTATTTTATCGGGAAAATCGACGGTGCTGAAAGTTTCAACACCGCCGATCTTAATTGGGTTTACCATAGCCGCCAATAAACTTATTCGGCAGCAATGTTGGTATAAGTTGCACAACCGCAGCCTTCAACCGCTTTGCCTTCGGTGAAATACTGTCTGGCGTAGAATTCCGACTTCTTGCCTTTGTTGAATTCGGATACCGGACGCAGATAGCCCATAACCCGGGTCCATACTTCGCAGGGCTGTCTTTCTTCGTCGCTCAGTTTTACGTCATTGATATTTACAACTGTCATTTCTCTTCTCCAAATTTAATTGTATCATAATGTTGATGTTTATGCAACTTCGGATGAAGCCGCGGCTCTTCTTTTTTCTGCCATTTTTTCTTCATCACAGAACGGGCAGTATTTGTGTTCTCCGGAAATGTAACCGTGCTTGGGGCAAACGGAGAAAGTCGGAGTGATGGTAATGTACGGTAAACGGTAATTGGTCAACACGCGTTTGACAATATCGCGGCAGACTTTGGCCGAAGATACCCGCTGCCCCATATAGAGGTGCAGCACTGTGCCGCCGGTATATTTTGACTGCAGATCGGCCTGTAATTCCAAAGCCTCGAACGGATCGTCGGTAAAACCTACCGGCAATTGCGAAGAGTTGGTATAATACGGATTTTCGGCCGTTCCCGCCTGAATAATGCCGACAAAGCGTTTTTTGTCTTCGCGGGCAAAACGATAGGTGGCGCTTTCCGCCGGGGTGGCTTCAAGATTATACATATGGCCGGTTTCTTCCTGAATCTTGACCATCTTGGCACGGATATAATCCAAGAACTTTTCGGCGAAATCACGTCCCCAGCTGTCGGTAATGTCATGTTTGCCGTCGGTATAGTTCATAATCATCTCATTAATGCCGTTGACGCCGATGGTCGAAAAATGATTGCGGAGTGTGCCGAGATAACGCTTGGTATAAGGATACAAACCATTATCGATCAGGCGCTGAATCAATTTGCGTTTCAATTCAAGCGAAGTACGGGCAATATTCATCAATTCATCAACACGGGCAAACAAACCGGCTTCGTTGCCTTTGTAAACAAAGCCTAAACGAGCGCAGTTAAAAGTTACAACCCCGATGGAGCCGGTCTGCTCAGCCGAACCGAACAAACCGTTGCCTTTGGCCAGCAGTTCGCGCAGATCAAGCTGCAGACGGCAGCACATTGAGCGAATCTGTCCCGGTTTCAAGGTCGAGTTAATAAAGTTTTGGAAATAAGGCAGACCGTATTTAGCCGTCATTTCAAACAACAGTTCGGTGTTTTCGTCTTCCCAGGGGAAATCCGGCGTCATATTATAGGTCGGGATCGGGAAAGTAAACGGACGGCCCTTGATATCGCCTTTCATCATCACATTGATATAGGCTTTGTTAATCATATCCATTTCCGGTTTCAGGTCGCCATAAGTAAACGGCTGTTCAACACCGGCGATCAGCGGATGCTTGTCGCGCATATCTTCCGGGCAGACCCAATCGAAAGTAAAGTTGGTAAACGGCGTCTGCGAACCCCAGCGGGACGGAACGTTCAGATTGTAAATCAATTCCTGAAAAGCCTGTTCAACCTGTTCATAGCTCAGATTATCGACTCGAACATAAGGCGCCAGATAGGTATCGACGGAGGAAAATGCCTGTGCGCCGGCCCATTCGTTTTGCAGCGTGCCCATAAAGTTGACCATCTGACCGACGGCAGCCGACAAATGTTTGGCCGGACCGGCTTCCGCCTTGCCGGGAACACCGTTAAAGCCTTCATGCAGCAGGTTTTTCAGCGACCAGCCGGCACAATAAGCAGCCAGCATATCAAGATCATGAATGTGGATATCGCCGTTGCGGTGCGCTTCGCCGACTTCGGCCGGGTAAACATGGCTCAGCCAGTAGTTGGCGGTTACTTTACCGGAAACGTTCAGGATCAAACCGCCGTTAGAATAGCCCTGATTGGCATTGGCATTGACGCGCCAGTCCAATTTTTCTAGATATTCGTTGATCGAACTCTCAACATCGACCATAACCTTTTTTTCGCCGCGCAGACGGTGACGCTGTTCGCGGTAAAGAATGTAGGCTTTGGCAGTGGTGAAATAGTTGGCCGAAATCAAAACCTGTTCAACCACATCCTGAATGCACTCGATTGTCGGCAGGGTTTCGGTAAATTTGTGCTCCAGCACTTTCAAAACCTGAGCCGTCAGCAAGAAACTTTCCTGCTCGCCGAACTCACTTGTTGATTCTCCGGCTTTGCGGATGGCGTTATAAATTTTATCGCTGTCAAAAGGAACCATGGTGCCGTCACGTTTAATTACGTTGGCAATTTTGGTTTCTTTGGCTTTGGAAATACTGTATTTATCTTCGGACATTCTCTCGATATTCCCTTCCCGTCGCTAGTGGTTAACTTAATCTCGATATACCATATATAGTATTAACAAAAAGTAAACAACATCTATATCTAGTATTACACAACTTTTTATCAATTTCTTTTTTT
>CABUAP010000059.1 GCA_902489675.1 uncultured Azospirillum sp.
CCGCTCCATGCCTTTGAGCGTGGTCAAACCGTTAGTTTTTGTAGCTGATCTAGCCCCCCGGTTTACTGGGGGATATCTATTTCGAACGTCTGCATCAGCAGGTAGATGCAGACTGGATTAGAAGCCGTATTATTTATTATTTCTCTCCTGACGTAATACCACCCGCGTCAGCAGGTAGATGTAGACATACCAGCCTAGTCGACGGGCTTGCGAAGCTTTTGGGCTGGGCGTTTGTGGTTCGAAACAGTTAATATCTGGATATTTATAATCTGAAATATCCGGGGTTGTCCGGAGCATAAAATCCGTGCAGACTTTCCTCCGATTGGCTGAAGCAAATACAAAGAGGGAGATGTTATCCATACTTTTAGCTGAGCCAAGCCATGAGGCCTGTATCTCTGAGTCCCCCCCAACACTGTGGATTCTTTTTACTGTTTTGCCGGGATTTCGCTAATTGCCTGCCGCCAGTCTTTGCCGTTGATTAACAACTTTTTGGCGATAGGGCGAAAGCCTTTGCGATATCCGTACACAACTTCAAAAACATCGTTGTTTTGGTTTTGTTGACGGAACATATTATCCAGTTGCCGGGCATTTTTTTCGGGGATATAAAACCGATGATTGTTTCCCCACAGGCCGTTGATACCGTGTTGGTAAAAATGATTTTTCGGGCACTGATTGTTTTCAAACTGAGTGCAATCGGTGTTTTGCCAGTCGATTGTGTAGGCGATATAGTGTCCGGACAGGAGATCGCGCGGATCATAACCGGCGATGCGCACCGTTACTTCCGGCAGGTCGTTATGCAAAAAAGCAAGCGTTGCAGCCAATAGTGCCAGAAATATAATCGGCATGGCGATAAAAATTATTTTGAGGTGTTTGGTCATGATTATTCTCCTTTCTGGGCAGAAGTTCTGGCCATAATTGTCTTTAGCCCCCATACCAGAGCGATAATAATGATACCTGAAATAATCAGCCCGATACCGGTTGTCAGCAGATCTTTGAAAATGCGAACATAGGCAATAAAGAAACAAACGCCGATCATCGCAATGTTAAAGTTTAGCATCCGCGATGCGTTTTGGCGGTAGTATACCCATGTGGCGGCGGCAAAGGTCACAATCGAAACGCATATGGACGGAATGCTGATTGAGCGGCCGAAGAAAAGTCCGATTACGGCAAAGGAATATATCCCAAACTCGCTGTAGCCCCGCAGTACGGCAAAGATCGGATATTTACCGCCCAGAGAATGATTTAAATAGTTGAAAGCATAAGTCAATCCGCTGAAAAATAAGATAAAAATTGCACCGCAAACGGCCGGCTCTTCAGAGATATGGGAGCGGATAAAAGCAATAATAACATCGATTGCTTCAATAAATTCGTGACGGAAACACAAACCGTAAACCATAAGCGGCACCCAAAACAGCGGCAGCAGCTTTTTGTCGGAAACAAACAACAGCGATGCGGTAAACAAGCCCCACATGATTGCGGCATTTTCAAAGGTGCCGTTAGTCTGAAAAATTTGCGAAATTAAACCGATACTGGCTCCCGTCATCAAAAACAAAGCAAATAATACGGCTTCTTTATGGAAGGTTTTTTTATGCTTCGCCGCAAAATATATATAAGCAGCCAAGGCAATAAGCAGCAGAAAATCCACCGTCAGTTTTATCACGTCGCTGATGGCGTCCCAGTTGGCGGCAATCAGGCTGATAATGCCGAGTGCAGTGACAAAAACACCCAATATCAAAACGGCGTAAAGCAGATGCGGTTTTTTATGGCTGTTTTCAAAATCGAGAATCAGTTGCTTTTGTTCGGGCGCGATCAGCTGATGCTGCTCCCACAAATTTAATTTATTGTTCAGTCGGCTCATTTTGTGTCCTTTCTGTACGGCGGTATTATTTATCTGTTTCTAAATCACCGGTTTTGAAAAATATTTTTTCTTCAGCCTTGGTGCTGTGGGCAATCCAGCAGGTGGGAACGGTATGCAAAGCAACATTATAATCACGGACGGCCGCGTTATAGTGCCGCCGTGCATTTTGCAGATCTTCTTCTGCTGCCGCAAACTTTTGTTTTAACTGCCGAAGTTCAAGATTATTCTTTAATCGACCGTCATTTTCGGCATCCTGCCAGTAGCGTTTCAGTTCATTTCCCAGTTTGTTTTCTGCGAACTGCCTTTCTTTGACGGCAGATTGCTGCCGAGCCTGTCGGCATAATTCGTCAATCGACTTGCGGAAATGTTCGTCCGGCAGCTGGTTGATCAGCTCGGCACGGCGTTCAAAATGAATAAAAAGATCTTGCCAGGCAGTTGCTGCCAAAGAGTCAAGCTTAGCCAGCTGATTGTAGAAAAAGACGCAGCTTACCAATACCACAATTAAAATCGAAGCCCAAATCATTTACCTTCTCCTTACAAAAGCTGACGCTATGGTCAATAATAGAGAACACCGCTAAAAAAAACAATTTTTTTATGTGCTTTATCGGCAGATTATTTACGGTTGAATTTAACATAAATTTCCCGATCATGAAATTCTCCGTATGTGTTAATAGCTTCTCGCAGGGTGGCTTCATATTCAAAACCGTTGCGCAAAGCAACCCCTGCCGAGGCGCGGTTGAGGCTGTCACAGCTAATTTCCAGCCGGCGGATCCCCTTGTTAAATACCGCTTGAACCAATACCTTAACCGCATCGCTCATATAACCGAAACCGGTCTTGTCCTCTTTCAGCCAATAACCGACAGCGGCAATACGGTTGATGAGATCAATATCGTGAACATCAATACTGCCGAGAAGTTTTCCCGAATGTTTATCAATAAGCACATAGGCAAATTTGGTCTGTGCCGCCCAGCTTTCGTTAAAATGTTTGGTAACGGCGGCAACATCGTCAATGCCGTGGGTTTTATCAACCCAGAACAAATAGCGGCGCAAAAAGGCGCGGTTGCGATCGATTGCTTCCCACATCTCAAGGTCAAAATCATGCCGGCGCTTGATCAGCCTTACGTTTTTTCCTTCCAATTCTTCTTTTAAAGTGAATGGTTCAATCATTTTTCCACCTTGTGCCGGATAGTCATATATTGTGCGCTGTTTTCATATTTTTTCGGAAAACTGTAGGCATTCTAGCCGTTATAAGTTAAAAGTTGGTGTATGTAAAAACAGATATTATGAAAAAATATCTTGACTTAAAGTGAACTCTAAAAGGTATGTTATAAACAGAATCGATAATTGAAGGAGAAAAAATGAAAATAAAATATTGGGCAGCCACCGCTTTTGCCGCGTTATGCTGTTTTGATACCGCGGCGGAAGCGGCGGTTATCAACGCAGGAGATAAAGTTTTGGTCGTTTATTATTCCGTGAGCGGCAACACTCAGGCAATTGCCGAACAGATTGCCCGGGAAACCGGAGCTGATACCGTAACCATTGAACCGGCGGAAGAATACCCTCAGCTTATAAAAAACTGACCGAACGAGCCAAAAAGGAAATCGCCGACGGTCATAAGCCCGAGCTTAAAAACAAGCCGGCTACAATCGACGGTTATGATGTGGTGTTTGTCGGCTCGCCTTGCTGGTGGAGCACGATTGCGCCGCCGGTGGCTTCTTTTTTAACCGCCTATGATTTTTCCGGCAAAAAAATAATACCGTTTATGACGCATGGCGGCAGTGGTCTTGGACATTCGGAAGCCGATATTAAGAACTTGCTGCCCGCAGCAGTGCAGCTTGAAAAAGGCCGGGCTTTTTGGGGAAGAAACGCTGAAAACGCCGGTGAAGAAGTAAAAAGTTGGATCAAGGAGCTGAAAAATGACTAAAAAAGTTTTGATCTTATCCGGCAGTTTCCGTAAAGGCGGAAATTCCGATACTTTATGCGACCGTTTTGCTGAAGGTGCGCGTGAGGGCGGCAATGAGGTGGAAAAGATCTTTATTAATGATCGAAAAATCGGTTATTGCCGCGGCTGCGGTGTCTGCAACCGTACCCATCGCTGCGTGCAGAAAGATGATATGGAAGAAATCTTAAATAAGATGATTGCCGCCGATGTGATCGTGATGGCAACTCCGGTTTATTTTTATACTATGAACGGACAGATGAAAACGCTGATTGATCGGACGGTTCCCCGTTATGAGGAGATCAGCGGCAAGGATTTTTATTTTATTGTTGCGGCTGCGGATACCAGCCTTGCCAATATGGAAAAAACCTTGGAAGGTTTTCGCGGTTTTACCCAAGACTGTTTGCCCGATGCACATGAAAAAGGCATCATCTACGGTGTCGGAGCCTGGCAGGTCGGAGATATTAAATCTTCTCCGGCAATGCAGCAAGCCTATGAGATGGGCCGAGCCGTTTAAGAAAACTTTTGTTAAAAGGCCGCCGATAAGGGCGGTCTTTTTTTATCCGCTTGCTTTTCCGTCCGGTTTTGGTATGCTTTGGACGCAAAGGAGAGAAAGATGGTCAAACATTGGTCAAAAGTTGAATATCTGCGGCAAACGGTCAGGAATCCGAATATTGTGATTAAAGGCAGCAAAAGTTATTACAGCGATGCCTGGAGCGGCAGTTTTGAAGAATCTGTCGTGCGCTATCATTACGGAGATGAATACAGTCTGGCTCATTGGCAGCCGGCATGGCCGATTGATAAGCTTTATATCGGCAACTATGTCTGCATCGGTGCGGAAAGCGTTATTTTGATGGGCGGCAACAATACCCATCGCAACGATTGGTTTTCCAATTATCCGTTTTTGGAAAAAATTGTTGAAAGCTATCAGGGGAAGGGTGATACCGTGATTGAAGATGCGGTGTGGATCGGGATGCGCGCCATGATTATGCCGGGCGTGCGTTTGGGCGAAGGATCGGTTGTTGCCGCGGGCAGCATTGTGGTCAAAGATGTGCCGCCTTATGCTGTTGTCGGCGGAAATCCGGCCAAAATTATTAAATTCCGTTTTCCCGAAGAAGTGGTTGAACGGCTGCTGAAATTAAAAATTTATGATTTGCCGGAGGAAACAATTGATCAATTGATGCCCGTTCTTTGTGCCGGAGAGATCAACGAGCTGGAAACCGAGGTGCGGCGGCTGCGTACGGAATAAAACATAAGCCCGGAAAATCCGGGCTTATGTTTTATTCACTCAGGCATTTTCGTTTTTAGGCTGAAACCAGCGGCTGTAGCAGTAGCTGATGGCCAACAGAGAACCGGCCAGTCCGAACAAGGCCGAAATACGCCAAATACCGTCCAGTGATGAAACGTCATACAAAAAGACTTTGGCGATGACAAAATAGATCAGCCCGAAAGCCGGTTTTACCAGTGCATGGCAACGGAAGGCCACGGTCAGCCAGATGCAGCCGAGCATCAGCCAGGCGGCGGAATAGGCAAAGATGCTGCCGTTGTCAAAATCAATGTCTGTCAGATAGAGTTTGTCGTAAAAGGCCAATGTCAACACGGCGGAAACTAAAATAAACGACATGACTGCCGCGCTGCGGACAAAGTTGTCACGGATGCTGCCGTTGGTTTTGAAAGCACAGAAGGCAAAAAGGACTGTCGGGATGCCGTAAGCAGACAAAACGCCCGCCAAGGAAACGCCAACCCGGTTGAAAAACGGTGAACAGCACAAAAAGCCGATGGCAATCAACCGCCAGCAGCCGATGGCAAAAACGGTTTTGAAAAAAGAAAGATTTTTATACGCGTAAGTCAGGGCGCCGAGCAGCAGAAGATTTGTAATCAGCGTATAGTCGGCAAAAGTCGGCAGCAGGCTGATTTTGCCGGCAAATTGCATTTTGACCAGCATATAAAATGAAAACAAACCGAGAAAAGCGAGCAAAACGGCTGCTGCTGCGGCAAAAGTGCGTCCTCGTCCGCGGATAGCAAAAGCCAATGCGGCAAAAGCCAGCAGCGGAACAATAATATATGAAATATAATATTCTTGTGTTAACCGCGAAGCGAAAAATTCAACCGGTGTCAGCGGTGCCGACAACAACAGCCGGCAAACAAGAGAAACGTTTTTATATTCGGTTGCGGCAAACAGCAGCGCGCCCAATTTGATCCCTCCGCCAAGCGTGTTCAATCCCAAGCGGGCGTGCAAAAAGCCCAAAATCAAAATCTCTGCCGAGAGGACAATCGGCCAGAAGTCAACATTGACCAGCGAAGCCAGAGCCATAGTCGTCAAAGCGGCGGCCGCAAGCAACAGAAAACCGCCGGCTGCGGCTTGAGGCTTGTCTTTCAAATTCAACCGGCAACAGGACAGCTGCCGCCAATCCGATATAGGGAAGCAGGGCTCTACCGTCGGGAAAGAGAAAA
The DNA here is from genome assembly GCA_902489675.1 of uncultured Azospirillum sp. Taxonomy (GTDB): domain Bacteria; phylum Pseudomonadota; class Alphaproteobacteria; order RF32; family CAG-239; genus JAFUYI01. The sequence goes on from CABUAP010000059.1 coordinate 6,252, forward strand.
TAGGCCAGTGCATAAACTACGGGTGCCGCTGCGGCGGGAAACAGTACAAATTCCCGATGCGGACGTACCCATGCCGCAATATAAAACGGCAGCAGGGCGATAGCGGCAAACACACCGTAAAAGATTTGCTTTTCCTGCATATCGCCGCTGTCCCATAAAGCGAGCAAGACGAACGTCGTAAATTGCGCCGCGGCCAGCAGTTTGAAATAAAACTGCCGACGGAACAGACACAACACGGTCAAACCGCACAACATAACGGCCAACGTGCTCCATTCCTGGATGCCGAAGTCGGTTTTGAGCAGGTACACGAAAGTGAAAATAATACAAAACAGCTGAGCAATATTTTTGAGCAGCTCGCTGTTATTGATGGCGGCCTGATTATCACGGAAAATGACAGTTGTTGCGGCCGCCGTCAAAGCGGTCAATGCAAACAGAGCAAAACTGTCGTTCAAGGCGAAATAAAGCAACAGATAAATGCCGATCCACGAGTAAAAAGCAAACAGTGCGAGCAGGGCCGGCACAATGGTGCCGAGCCGGCGGCTGGTGAACAAAAGTGCAACTGTCAAGACAAACAGATAGGCGCAAAAACCGGCAATACCGCCGCTGCCGGCCGTTAGTGCCGGTGTAAGAAATCCCCCGATCAGAGCCAGTATGGCGGTGGTCTGCCCGCCGGCCAGAAGGGTTAAGGCAATGGCGCCGGCGGTGGTCAGGCACATCAAGACAAAAGATGCGCTTTCGGGCATCAAATGATAAATCCTTGACGAAGCATAAGCGGCAAAATAAAGGGCTGCAATACCGGCGCCGCTCAGCGCTTCGCCGATCCTCTGATGGTTGGCAATGTGTTTTTTATGATAGAGCAGGCAGCCGGCACCGCAAAGCGCCAGTCCGCCGACCGCTGTGAGCGTCATCCGCGCCGTCGGTCCGAGCAGGCCGTTTTCGATCGAATAGCGGACAAAATAAAAGAACCCGAGAATAGCGGCAAATCCGGCAATCCAGGTGATCAATTTTTGACCGAGGAAAGTTACATTGTCGGTGTTTTCTTCGACTTGCCGCGGGGCAGGAGCTTCGACAGGCTGCGGAAGCTGAGGTTCTGGTTGCGGGAGCGCATCGGCGGTCGGTCGCGGTGCTGTTGAAACCGGTGGAATTTGTATTTGCGGAAGTATCGGGGATGTTTCCGCTTTTTCCTCTGCCGGTTTTATTTTCAGGCGTTTGGTCAGCTCATTTATACGCCACTCCACTCTGTTAATGTCAGATTTTGCGCTCATCAGCATAATGAACAGAACAAAAATGGCAACCCATAACCAAAATTCCATCATCTTTCTCCCCGATTGGTGATAATTTGTTTTATCTTAAAGTAAAGATAAAATAAAAACAACCAAAGAAATAAAAATGAGATTGAATAACCAT
>CABUAP010000060.1 GCA_902489675.1 uncultured Azospirillum sp.
TTGGCGGCCGATGATGGCATTTACATAATCAAACTCTTCAAACGAGCGATAAGCTTCGTCATAGCTGCGGCGGTCATATTCGTAGTAAACCTTGTTGGCAAGCATTTTTATTGCATCGTCGATCTTTTGAAACGCCGCGTTATAATCGGCATTAAAATTATTTTTGACTTTTTTCTTGATCAGAGAGTGGTAGGCATTGATAACTTTTAGGGTTTCATCGGCGGAATTGGCATAACCTTTCTGCTCAAAATCATGCATAATTTGAGCGGTTGTCTGATAAAAACACTTGTTTGTCAGAATGTTTCTTTGCCTAGTATTACTGCTGTCTATAATCATAACACCAACATCCAAAGTTACAATTCGACGACCTTTATATCACAAAAATCTTCTCTGTGCAATAATTTTTGCTCTTTTGATGTTGGAGATGCAAATTATGATGGTCAATTTGGGTGAAAAATCATTGCGTTATCACAACAGATGCTGCCTAAAAAAGCCCGCTGAAAAGCGGGCTTTTGCAAAATGACATGGCTCTGTTATTCTACATTGCCAAACGGATTAACCGCTTTATCCGCATTTTGGTTGGCGCGCAGGTTGAACAGGTTCAAGATTGTGCTTGAAACGTAAATCGACGAATAGGTGCCGACAATAACGCCCCAAACAATGGTGAACGAAAAGCTGCGCAATGTATCGCCGCCGAAAATAAACAGGGCGATGGAGGCCAAAAGCGTGGTCAAACCGGTTAAGATCGTGCGCGAGAAAATGTCATTGATACTCTTGTTTAAAAGTTCGTACTGCGGCATTTTCTTATATTTTCGCAAGTTTTCTCTGATTCGGTCATAGTTGACAACCGTATCGTTGACCGAATAGCCGGCCAAAGTCAAAACAGCGGCAACCGTGGTCAAACTGATGTCAAAGTTAAACAAAGACAACAGCCCGACGGTGGTGAGTAAGTCATGGATCAAACCAAGCATGGCGCCCAAAGCAAACTGCCATTCAAAACGGAACCAGATATAAAGCGTAATGGCCAAAACCGCAATGACGGAAGCAATTATGCCGGCCCTTTTCAATTCGTTGCCGACTTGCGGGCCAACGGCTTCAACCCGGCGATATTCATAGTCGGAGCCAAGAACTTCTTTGATGGCATTAATGGCTTGCTGTTGCGCTTCCTCACCTTCAACTTTGGTTTGGGCGCGGATCATGATCTCGTCGCCGGTTTCGCCGATCGACTGCAGATTAACATCATCGAGTTCAACTCCGGCCAACTGTTTGCGGACTTCTTCCATATCAATTTTTTCGGCGCTTTTGAGTTCAATCAGAATACCGCCCGAAAAATCGATGCCGTAATTAAAGCCTTTGAAAAGGATACAAGCGACAGATAAAATCACCAACGCAATCGATAATGCATATCCGACTTTGCGGAATTTCATAAAATCGATATTTGTATCTTTGGTTACCCAGCTAAAAATTTTCATTTCTTTATTTTCCTTAATTCATTTAGTTAAATCGGCAGTTTGGTCGGTTTGTATTTTTGCAGCCAGCCGGTAATAATCAGACGGGTGACGGTAACCGAAGTAAACATAGAGGTTGCAATACCGATCGCCAAAGTGACGGCAAAGCCTCTAACCGGGCCGGTGCCGAAATAAAGCAGAACGAACGCGGCAACCAGTGTCGTCAGGTTGGAGTCTATGATTGTTGCCCAGGCTTCGGTAAAGCCGGCTTCTGCGGCATCACGGGTAGAGCGGCCGTTTTTAATTTCTTCGCGCATTCTTTCAAAAATCAGCACATTGGCATCCACCGCCATACCGATGGTCAGGATGATACCGGCAATACCCGGCAGTGTGAGCGTGGCGCCGATGATGCTCAAAACGCCAAGCATCAGGAACAGGTTTAAGAATACGGTGACGGTGGTGAAAATACCAAACAAACCGTACGCGGCAATCATAAAGAGAACCACCGTAATCAAACCGATAACCGAAGCGGTAATGCCCTCACTGATCGAATCTGAACCAAGGCCGGCGCCGACGGTTCTTTCTTCCAACACTTCAAGCGGGGCGGGCAGGGCGCCGGAACGCAGCAACAAAGCCAGTTCCTGAGCCGATTCCAGCGTAAAGTTGCCGCTGATTTGTCCCGATCCACCAAGGATGGCAGTCTGAATGTTCGGGGCGGAAATCACTTCGTTATCCAAAACGATCGCCAATCTTTCACCGACATGGTTTTGAGTGGTTTCGCCAAATTTTTTACCGCCGGTGCTGTCAAATTTGAAACTGACAACCGGCATTCCGCCGTCAAAAGCAGCGCGCGCATCAACCAGATGCTCGCCGCCGACAACCGGTTTGCGGCTGATAACCAGCGTTTCTCCTTCGGCGCTGTTGATCAGGCGGGAAGAGTTGCTCAGCTTGCCGCGGCGGGCATCGGCAGCGGTGGTGCGGCTGTCTACCAGATGAAACGACAGCTTGGCGGTTTTGCCGAGCAGAGCTTTAACGCGTTCCGGGTTTTGTTCGCCCGGCAGCTGTACGGCAATACGGTCAACGCCTTGGCTTTGAATCGAGGGTTCGTTGGTGCCGGTTTCGTCAATACGGCGGCGGACAATCTCAATCGACTGGTCAACGGCCTTTAATTTCAATTCGTTTAAGGCCAAATCGGTATAGCGGATAACAATTACGCCATCGCTTTCTTCCTGCACATCCAGCTCATTGCTGATTTTTCTGAAAGCAGAGATCGCTTTGCTGCGGGCATTAAGGTTGTCAATTTTGACCCTGACGCTGTCTGCGCCGGCTTTCAAATTTTGATAACGGATTTTGTTTTCGCGCAGCGCCTGGCGGGTATCGTCTTCGAGCTGACCCATTCTTTCTTTGATCACATCGTCAACTTTGACTTTCAAAAGCAAGTTGGAACCACCTTGCAGGTCAAGCCCGAGGTTGACGGGCTGCCACCATTTTGGCAGCTTGGTTTTGTCGCCGATAACATTCGGCACGGCAAAAAATATTCCGGCTAAACAGATAGCAAGAATAATGTAAATTCTGGTTTTGGATAGTTTGTACATTAAGCGTTCCTCTTATTTCTTTTCTACGGCTTTAGCCTGTTTTTTTGCTTTTGGAGCAGCCGGAGTGTTTTCTTCTCCATCATTAACGACGTCGCGAACGGTGGCGCGGTTAACAGTCACCGTCAGCCCTTCGGCAATTTTCACTTCCAGTTTAACGGCATCGGCTTTGGTCACGGTTCCGTAGATACCGCCGCCGGTAATAATTTTGTCCCCTTTCTTAATCGCTTCAAGCATTGCCTGATGCTGCGAGATTTTTTTCTGCTGGGGGCGGATAAGTATGAAGTAGAAGACAATAAAAATCAGCGCCAGCTGGATCAGCGTGCTGGCGGCCGATGTCTGCGGAGCCGCCGCGGCGGTCTGAGCCAAAGCGTCATTTATGAACATATTTTTCTCCTTACATTAAATTTAACTGGACACGAATATACACTATTATCTAAGGATAACAATAATAAAAAGTCAACTCGTCAACAAATTTTTGTTTTTTTAGGGCAGATAAGTGATCGGATTGACGGCTTTTTTGCCGGCACGGATCTCAAAATGCAGCTGCGGCGAGTTGACGCCGCCGGTTGCGCCGACGGTGGCGATTTTTTCGCCGCGGCGGACTTTTTGCCCTTTTTTGACCAACAGGCGGTCATTGTGGGCATAGGCGGTGATCCAACCGTCGTTATGGCGCACCAAAATCAAATTGCCGAAACCTTTCAGCTCGTTGCCGGCATAAGCGACAGTTCCTGCATCGGCGGCCTTAACGGCGGTGCCGCGGGCAGCTTTGATGTTGATGCCGTCATTGGCGCGTCCTTTGCCGATAGTGCCGAATTTTGATACGACGGTGCCTTGTACCGGCCACGAGAATTTGCTCTTGCGGTTTTTGGCAACGGTATAAGTGCTGCGTGTCTGCCGGGAAGCAGAGGTTGTCGTCTTTTTGGCGGCGGTGCCGGCAGTATATTTGCGTTTGGGGGTGGAGCTGCGGGAGGCGGCCGGCGCGGCAGAGCGTGAGTTGCCCTGCAGCATGATTTTTTGCCCGACGGCCAGTGTGTAGGGATAGGAAAGTCCGTTAATTTTTTTAAGAGTAGCGATGTCCACGTTGTAATGGCGGGAGATGCTGTAAAGAGTATCCCCGCGGGAAACAAGATGGTAAGTGCTGGTCGGCAGTCTTAAAACCTGTCCTACTTTGAGGGTGTACGGCGGTTTGAGACCGTTGGCGTCAATCAGGTCGCGCAGCGGCAGGTCATAGCGTTTGGAAATGCTGTACAGCGTATCGCCCCGGTCCACGGTTACCGTTTCGGGGGTGCCGAACAACGAGGCGCATCCGGTCAGCCACAGCAGCATTATTCCTATCAGAGCCGTCCGCAATTTCGTTTCACCTCTCCGTGCATTTAAAAACTGAACGTATTGTAACGGCAAGATGTTTAATTTTTCCTTTACTCTCAAATAAGAACTTGCAATTTGGGGTAAAAAAAAGTACATTGTCGGCAAATAATCAGGGCTAAAAAAAAGAAGAAGGCGCAGGTTTGGCGCCGGTGGAGAAACAGCAAAAAATGGCAAAAAACGAACGGCCGGAAATCATAGACGAAAGCGGCGATAAATATAAATACGGTTTTGTGACCGATATTGAAACGGAAACCGCCCCCAAAGGGCTGAACCCCGATATCATCCGCCTGATTTCCGCAAAAAAAGGCGAACCGGAATGGCTGCTTGAAAAACGTCTGAAAGCCTTTGAGTTTTGGCAGACGATGACCGAACCGTCATGGGCAAAACTTTCTTATGACAAGATCGATTATCAGGATTTGTATTACTACTCGGCGCCTAAGCGCAAAGCCGCGCCCAAAAGCTTGGATGAAGTCGATAAGCAGTTGTTGGAAACTTATGACAAACTCGGCATCCCCCTAAAGGAACAGGAAGCCCTGGCCGGCGTGGTCGCGGTTGATGCGGTGTTTGACAGCGTATCGGTGGCCACCACCTACCGCGCCAAGCTGGCGGAAAAAGGGGTTATTTTTTGCTCGATTTCCGAAGCGGTAAAAGAACACCCGGAGTTGGTGAAGAAATATCTCGGCTCGGTAGTGCCTTATACCGACAACTTTTTTGCCTGCCTCAATTCGGCGGTGTTTACCGACGGTTCGTTTGTCTATATCCCCAAAGGCGTGCGCTGTCCGATGGAGCTTTCCACCTATTTTCGCATTAATGCCAAAAACACTGGGCAATTTGAACGTACGCTGATCATTGCCGACGAAGACAGTTATGTTTCTTATCTGGAGGGCTGCACTGCGCCTCAGCGGGACGAAAACCAGCTGCACGCGGCGATTGTTGAAATCGTGGTGCTGGATAATGCGGAAGTCAAATATTCGACCGTACAGAACTGGTATCCGGGCGACAAAGACGGTAAAGGCGGCGTATACAACTTCGTAACCAAGCGCGCGGCCTGCCGCGGTGTCAATTCCAAAGTGTCGTGGACACAGGTGGAAACCGGTTCGGCCGTTACTTGGAAGTATCCGTCCTGCATTTTGCAAGGAGATAATTCCGTCGGCGAGTTTTATTCGGTGGCATTGACCAATAATCGCCAGCAGGCCGATACCGGCACCAAAATGATCCATATCGGCAAGAACACCACTTCCAAAATCATTTCCAAGGGGATTTCCGCCGGTTTTTCCGACCAAACCTACCGCGGGCTGGTCAAAGTAGCGCCGACTGCTGCCAATGCCCGCAATTATTCGCAGTGCGACAGTCTGTTGATCGGTTCGACCTGCGGTTCCCATACCGTTCCCTATATCGAAAACCGCAGCCGTACCGCTACGCTTGAACATGAGGCAACCACTTCGAAAATCAGCGATGAACAGCTTTTTTACTGCAAAAGCCGCGGCATTTCCGAAGAAGATGCGGTCAGCCTGATCGTCAACGGCTTCTGCAAGGAAGTGATGCAGCAGCTGCCGATGGAATTTGCGATTGAGGCGGCCAAGCTGATCAATATCAGTCTGGAAGGGAGTGTCGGCTGATGATATTGTTAAAACCGGATATGCTGCTTGCCGACTTAAAAGATAAAAAACTGGTCTTTCTCGCCGGGCCGATCATGGGGGCAGAAAACTGGCAGGCACGCGCTGCTGCCGATTTGGCCGATTTGGATGTTTATGTTGCCGACCCGCGCCGTGAAAAGAGCGAAAATTTTGATTATGACCATCAGGTCGGATGGGAAAGCTTCTACCTGTCCCGTGCCGATATCATCATGTTCTGGCTGCCGCTGGCAGCAGCGGAAGTCAAAGGCCGCAGCTATGCCCAGACCACCCGTTTTGAGCTTGGCGAATGGCTGGGGCGTACCGATTTTAACCGCCGGTCGGGCAAAACGGCGGTTATCGGCATTGAGGAGGGATTTGCCGGCAAAAGCTATATCTGTAAACGTTGCGAAGGCACGCCGTGCCCGGTGTTTGACACTTATGAACAGACCCTGACGGAAGTGCGGCGGCGCTTGCAAATGTCCGGCCGGGTGTTTTTTACTTCCGACACTCATTTTGGTTCGGAGCGAACGCGGGTGTTGTCGCGCCGGCCCTTTGCTTCGGTTGAGGAAATGAATTGGGCGCTGGTTGCCAATTGGAACCGGACGGTCGGGCCGCAGGATACCGTCTGGCATTTGGGCGATTTCGGCGATTTGGCTTTTGCCGCGCATTTAAACGGCCATATCCGGCTTGTGCTCGGCAATTATGAAGTTGATGCGATCAGGCAGAATCCGGCCTATCGGCAGGAACTGGAGCGGACTTTTGTGTCGGTCGATCTGAGCCGGGTGATTCAGACTGCAGACGGCCAACCGCTGCATCTGTCACACAAGCCCTCTGCTGCCGATCGGGAAATGTTCAATGCTTTCGGTCACATTCACGGCCGGCAGAAATGTAAACGTTTCGGCCTGGATGTCGGTGTTGACGGCAACCACTTTACGCCGCTGTCGGAAGAAGATTTGCTGTTTTTTAAACAGGCTGTTGACAGCGGATATGACGAAGAAGTTTTTTGTTGAGGAACAAGAGAAAATGACGGAAAAGGACTTGTATGAACGGGCTTTGCGGGTCTGGGGCAAACAGCCGCAGATGCTGCAGGCAATCGAGGAAATGTCGGAGCTGATTAAGGAAATTCTGAAAAACGTTGCCCGCGGCAAAGACAACCTGAACGAACTGGTTGAAGAAACCGCGGATGTGGAAATTATGCTTGGCCAGCTCAAACGCTGCTACGGCATCGAACAGCAAGTGGCCGATTACAAAAACGGCAAACTGAAAGTGATTGAACAGCGTTTGGACGAGTGGGAAGAAAAAAAAGGCTGATTATTATGTAAACGTTGTTTTTGGGAGGTGTCATCCTGAACTTGTTTCAGGATCTCAGTTACGGATGAAGCAATATTATGTATATTTTACGACGAATAAAAATAATAATGTGATTTATATCGGTGTTACCGGGGATCTGATTAAACGCATTTATCAACATAAAAATAAAATCTTTGAAGGTTTTACCAAAAAATA